>CAZRCR010000022.1:0-11047 GCA_964598615.1 uncultured Anaerolinea sp. | reverse complement strand
TAAGCCCCGCCCCACAATCGGACCCCGTGCCGGGTTTCCCACTCCCGACGGATGGCTTCCCGCATGGCTGCATCGGTCTCGAAGAGCATTGCCAGTTGGGACCTGTATGCGGCGATGCCATCCATCCAGGCATCGAGGTTCTCTTCGGTCACCGGTTGTAGCTTTTCGGTCAGCCCTTTCGTAATGGCCGGTAGGCTGTCCGCATGGTTGAACAGGTAGGGAATGTCCGTGTAATAAAGCATAGGGCGCTGGAGCAGTTCAGCAGCGCGGCGAACCATTTGATGGTCGATGTGACCGCCAAGCGCCAGCGGGCTGACGAGGATGTCGTCGGCTTCGAGTTCGGAAGCCAGAGCGGCAGCGACCTCGGCATCCAATCCTTTTTCGGCAGGGTGCATACAGCAGAAAACGTCATCCTGGTACATCAACTCCCCGGTGGGAGCCTGGCGATAGATGCAGTCGGGGATGCCAAAGTTGACGGTTTCCGCGCCGACGATGGCAGCCGCATCCTGGTTCTCGATGCGCCGCAGAGACACGGTCTCTTCGGCAGAAGCGGTACCCCATTGCTGGTGGCAGGAAAGCGCGAGCATGGAGAGAGGTCCGGGGGGAGCATCCCCGGCGCAGATCGTCCAAATTTCGACCGGCAAACCCTGGCGGGTCTGCTGGCGGATCAGGCCGCCGCAGGAGAGCACGGCATCGTCAAAGTGGGGGGAAAGGTAGATCCAACGCATGGGGACTATTTTATCCTACTTGGTTTTGGAAAGCGGCAATTGAAAGGTATAGCTGGCGGCGTAATTGCGCCCCATGACCACGGTGATATTCCCTGTGGACAGGTCGTAAACAACCGACCACTGGGTTGAGCCAGGCTGGGAGACATCGTCGAGCAGGGACATGGCATCTTCCGGAGCGAGGCTGCCTCCGGTATCCGTGAGACGCTGGTTCAGGGTCCGATAGCGGGAACAGCCGCCATCACCACTGGCCGTGGCGCACAGGTGGTTGGTAGCCAGGTGCCAGGGGTTTTCGCTCGGCAAGACCACCATTTCCCCATCCACAAATTCGATCAGCGCCGATCCCCCATCCGCGTCGGCCAGCAGGTAATGGATGGGAGGTCCGCCGGTAAAGTCAATATTGTATTGGGCAAAAAGGGCCAGCGCTTCCTCCACCGTGCGGGCATGGTCGAGGACCTCCCGGATGATGCCGATCGAGCCAATGGTGGCTTTGGCCGGATCATTCCCGGCCATACTGCCCGGGACGGAAGCCATGCCGATCGCCAGACCGTACTCGTTCATCCCATCGAACGGCATGGACGGAGTATCGAGCAGGTCCAACAGCCCGGCCAAAGGTTCAGTGTCCAATCCGGCAGCAGTCTCGGACGTAAAACCGAAGTAGGTCAGGTCCACGAGAGAGACGGAAGAGTAACCATCCGGCGGGTCCGTGAAAAGCAGGAGTGCCGGGCTGTACTCCCAGTCGAAGTTACGACCATAGAGCAGGTGATCGGGATTGCCAAGCGCGGCAAAAAGCGAGCAGGCGAAGCCGGTGGGCAACGCCGGCGCGTTCAGGTGGTCCTGATAACCGCCTGCATAGCGCATCACGTAGAGTGGATACTCATCCACTTTTTCGAGGCTGTTCAGGGTGGCAATGGCGTCTGCGGAAAGGTCCGCAGGCGGCGGGAAAGTCTCAGTCACGGCAGGAGCACAGGCAGTGAACAGGAGCAGGGTCAAAAAACAAAAACCGACCCGCCAAACGCGTCGGCCTTTCGAACCATTCATTCTTCCTCCCGAAAAACTTTGTGGTCATTTTTCTTCTTCATCCCCGGCCATGATCTCTTTCGCCAGTTCGTTGAGCATGTTGCGGTCATCTTCCCCGGCATGACTGGCCAGCCAGTACTGGTCGAGCAATTCGAGCGGGCTGAGGCTGCTTACGGTCTGATCATTGGGCAGGCGGATGCGGCTCTCGATCTGCGGGCGTTTGACGAGATGGAATTCGAAGGCGGCCTCGGCATAGCGTCGCAGGGCAGGCTCGTCGATGAGAGCTTCCCATTCCCGCGGATAATCCACCACCAGACGGACGACGGCATCCATGAGCATTTCCGGCTCGGGCAGTGCGGATTGGAGCGCGGCGGTGACATTTTCAGCAGACTGGAGCGACACGCGCCGGTCGATGAAGGGACGGATACCCGTCAGTTTGCGCCAGCGGACCTCGGACCTGCCGCGTGTTACTTCGGCGGTGACGAAGAATTTTTCATCCCCGGCTTCGCCAAAGTCGACGCGCTCAATGGAGCCGGGATAGATGACCGGCGGATGGGCATTCTCGTTCAAGTCCTGGGATTTGTGGATGTGACCGAGCGCCACATAGTCGAGGCGCGGGTCACGCACGAGCGAGCCGGGCAGGACGAGGTCCGCACCCAGCATGACGGTCCGCTCGGCGCCGTATTTGGCGCCCTGCACGGAAGCGTGGGCGGTCAGGATGACCGGCAGGGACGGGTCCGTTTTTTCGAGCCACAGGTGGAGCAAGTCAGTCAGGCGGGCTTCGATGTCAGTAAACACATCTTCGGCGTCGGTCTCGGTGGCAGCCAGCAGGCCGGAACGGGAAACCCACGGCAGGGCAATGACCTGGACCGGCAGGCCGAGTTCTTCGGGACCGAGGAACTGCGGCCTGGCAAGCACGGTCACGTGGGGAATGTCGAGGGTCTCGAATTCCTGGATGGCATGAGCGCGGCCCTGGGCGGGGGAAAGGTCGTGGTTGCCGACCAAAAGCAGGGTGCGGATGCCCGCCTTCGACAGGCGGATGATGCGTTTACCCCATTCCCGCTGGAACGTGGGAGCCGGGGAGCGGTCCTTGTAGGCATCCCCGGCAAAGATGACCAGGTCCACTTTTTCCTTGATCGCCGTATCCACGATGGTGTCGAGCGACTTGAGGAAGTCGAGCACGCGCACGGGCAGGCCCGTTTCGGGGTCGTGGCGGCCATAGTTGGCCATATCGATGTGAGCGTCGGCAAAGTGGAGCAATTTCATTTTACGGAGTCAGCCCCCATTGCGCCATCACATCCAGCGCGGCTTGGAAACCGGGATGATAGTAGAGCGCCTGACGCATATCTATTTCGGCCAGGGCATAATTCCCAAGGGCATAATTGGCCAGGGCACGCCAGTAGAGTGTCTCTTCGAGAACGCGGTGGCTGTAAAGGGTCGATTCGGTGCTATCGGCCAGATTGATCACATCCTGGTAGCGGCTGGTGTAGTAATACGCCTTGTACGGACCGGTCTGATACCACATGACACGGTAAGGGCGGTCGGCTTCGGGCAGGCTGTTATATATGCTGAAAGCAGTGTCGTAAGCCAGGGCGGCGTTGCCGTAATCGGTGAGCAGGCCATAACTGGTGCCGGTGTTGTACCAGGCAAAATACTGGTCCACGCCGGTCAGGGACTGGTTTTCCTGCTTGGCAATATCGAGGGTATTTTGGAAGGCCCAGCCTTCATCAGCCCAATTGCCAAGGATGTGGAAGAGTTCTGCTTCACGCGCCGGGTCGTAAACCACGATGAAAACGTAGTTGAAGGCGCGCCAGCCCTCGGCATATTCCTCGTAGCCCATGCGCACGTTATAACCTTGGTCTTTGTAGGGGATCTCTTCGTTGGGAGTGTAGGAATCTTGGAAGATGAATTCCTGTGTGGTCTCATCGTACCCAGTGGTGAAGGCATAATGCCCGGCCCACTGCATGGTATTTTCGGGCGGCAGGGTCTGGTAGATGCCCTTCTCGGTGATGACCGGGAAGCCAGCCGCGATCAATCGTTTGAGCAATTCCAGGTCGCCGCCAAAGCGATAGAGCGCCCGCAGGGTGGTATGGTCGTTGACGTAGTCCACCAATTCATAGGGCATAACGTTCACGTCGGTCTGGCTGCGCTGGATGAAGTCCAGGTTGGGATCGTCCTCACCAGGCTTGATCGTGCCACCGATCTGGTCGCGCAGGGCAGCCGCGTTGCCGGGTTCGCCGGTCCAGCCCCAGTATTCGAGCGCCATCGCCAGGTTGGCGGGTCCGCAGTAGTTCCAGCGGTGCATCTGGTCGATGAAGGTGATGTTGTCCAGTATCACGGTCTGCGGGACCGGGGTGTTGGTGACGGTCGGCGTGGCCTGGTCAGTGGGAAGCGGGGTGGGCGTCGAAGTGGCAGTAGGCAGTTCCGTGGTCGTCAGCAATGCTTGCTGGGAAGGGACGAAAACCGCTTCCTGCGGCGGGTTGAAAAAGTAATAGATGCTGGTTTGCAGGTTTTCCAAGCGCCAGGAAAGACGGGAATGGATGGGCGGAAGGAAGTACAGGCCAACGGCAGCCAGGATGCAGACTGCCACGCCAATGAGGATGTTGCGGGTTTTCTTGGACATGGGGGTGATTATATAACAAAAAGCAGGGGCACGACATGTCGTGCCCCTGCCCCGGGAATTCATTACGCGTCCTTGGCCTGGCCATCGATGACGTCGCCAACGTTGCCGGAGGGAGGCGTTTCTGGACCTCCGGGCTGGGCGGCACCGAAACCGCCGGGCTGCTGCGCCCCGGGCTGGGGCTGACCCTGCGAATACAACTGCTGACTGAGGGCATAGAAGACATTCTGGAGTTCGTCACTGGCCTTCTTGATGCTGTCCAGGTTGTCACCCTGGGCAGCCTGCTTGAGATCGTTGATCTTGCCTTCGATCTTGCCGCGTTCACCAGAGGGGACCTTCTCGCCCAGGTCGCGCAGTGCCTTCTCGGTCTGGTAGATCAAATTATCGGCCCCGTTGCGGGCATCGATCAGGTCGCGGCGCTTCTTATCATCGGCCTCATACTTTTTAGCCTCGTCCACCTTGCGGGAGATATCATCCTTGCTCAGGTTGGTGGAAGCAGTGACGGTGATCTTCTGTTCCTTGCCGGAAGCCTTGTCCTTGGCAGTCACATTCAGGATGCCATTGGCATCGATGTCGAAAGTGACCTCGATCTGCGGGATGCCGCGCGGCGCCGGGGGAATCCCATCCAGGCGGAAGCGACCCAGAGACATGTTGTCGTTCGCCATCGGGCGCTCGCCCTGCAGGATGTGGATGTCCACAGCGGTCTGGCTATCGGCGGCGGTGGAATAGGTCTCGGTCTTGCGGACCGGGATGGTGGTATTGCGTTCGATCATGCGGGTCATCACACCGCCCAGGGTTTCCACGCCCAGAGAGAGCGGGGTCACGTCGAGCAAGAGGATGTCTTTCACTTCGCCACCGAGCACACCGGCCTGGATGGCCGCCCCTACCGCAACCACCTCATCCGGGTTGACGCCCTTGTTGGGCTCCTTGCCATCGGTCAGCTTGCGGACCAGGTCCTGGACCATCGGCATGCGGCTGGACCCGCCCACGAGCACGACCTCGTTCAGGTCGGAGGCGCGCAGACCAGCATCCTTCAGCGCCGATTCGAACGGCACGCGGCAGCGGTTGAGCAGGTCTTCGGTCATCTGCTCGAATTTGGAACGCGTCAGTTTGAGAACCAGGTGCTTCGGTCCATTGGCGTCGGCGGTAATGTAAGGCAGGTTGAGTTCGGTCTCCATCATGCTGGAGAGTTCAATCTTGGCCTTTTCAGCGGCTTCGCGCAGGCGCTGGAGTGCCTGGCGGTCCTGGCGCAGGTCGATGCCTTCCTGCTTCTTGAACTCGTCCGCCGCCCAGGTAACGACGCGCTGGTCCCAGTCATCGCCGCCCAGGTGGGTGTCGCCGTTGGTGGACTTGACCTCGATCACGCCTTCGCCCACATCCAGGATGGACACATCGAAGGTACCGCCGCCAAGGTCGAAGACCAGGATGGTCTCGTTCTTTTTCTTATCGAGGCCGTAAGCCAGGGCTGAAGCGGTCGGCTCGTTGATGATGCGCTTCACATCCAGACCGGCGATGCGGCCGGCATCCTTGGTGGCCTGGCGCTGGCTGTCATTGAAGTAAGCCGGGACGGTGATGACGGCTTCCGTCACGGTTTGACCGAGGTAGGCTTCGGCGTCGGCCTTGAGTTTGGCCAGCACCATGGCCGAGATCTCCTGCGGGCTGTATTCCCGGTTCGTGACGGGGATCTTGACCCGCGCCTCGCTCTGCGGACCTTCGGTCACCTGGTAAGGAACCATCTTGCGCTCGGCGTCCACTTCTTCGTAGCGGCGGCCCATGAAACGCTTGATGGAATAGATCGTATTCTCCGAATTGATCACGGCCTGGCGCTTGGCGGTCTGACCGACCATGCGCTCGCCGTTCTTATTGAATGCAACCACCGACGGGCACAAACGCCCGCCCTCGGCGGTAGTGATGACGGTCGGCTGTCCGCCTTCCATGACAGCCACGACGCTGTTGGTGGTGCCGAGGTCGATACCGATGATTTTTCCCATAACGCAACTCCTTAATTGTGAAGTGCGCGCACAATGCGGCGCGGAAGATTTCAGATGGCATAAGGATACCGCGGGGATGCAAGAAAAACGTTAACAGAGTATAGAAATCTTGTCTGTTGGGCACAGAAACCCGGTCCGCACACTGTATAATTCCGTGCAGAATGGTCTTGATCTTCCCTGCGAAGGAGAAACTATGAAAAAACGTCCGTGCTTCCTCCCGGTCCTGGGCTGGGTTCTGCTGGCTGTCGGGCTGGCAGCCTGCACCCGTTCCTCCACGCCTGCCATTCCCATGGATTTGACCGGCTCCCACGATGGAGCGGCGGATGTGGTCGACGCGCCGGACTGCCGGGCTTACGGCTGGGCAGTCGATGCCAACCAGCCAGACTTGGATCTGCAGGTACAAGTACTTGTTGACGACACGCTGGTCGCGACCGCCACCGCCGACCAGTACCGGGTCGATCTCGACGCGTTCGCCAAGTGCGAAACCTGTGCCTTCGATGTCGATCTCTCCACGCTGGTCACGCCAGACATGCCTCATACGATCCGTGTCCAGGCCTATGATGCCGCCAGCGATACCTGGCTGGATCTCGAAAACTCCCCCGTCACTCTGACCTGCCACCCACCTGTGGAATCCAACATGGAAGGCACGCCGGAGGTTACGCAGGATGTTTCCGGACGGGTCAAGTTCCAACGTGGTAACAGTTACTTGATCCTCGAATTCCTCGACGATGACCTCCTGCATTTCGAACTCTCCGGTCAGCTCACCGAAACGGACCTGAGTCAGCCGCTGCACACTTCCCCCATGGTGTCCAAGACAGACTACCCCGGCCCGAGCCATCTGACCTTCGACGGCGAAGGAACATTCGAGACAGATGCCTTGAAAGTGCAGGTCGACCCGCTAACTCTCTGCCTGACCGCCTGGGATACCACCCGGACCCCGAACCTGCTCCTGACCACCCTGTGTCCCTTCGCCCTTGGGCAGCAAGGCCAGGGCATTTCCCTGACCCCTGAAAGTTTCACCAACATTTATGGTCTGGGCGAAATGTTCTCGCTTTCCGGGTCCACTTCACCGGATTGGAATGGGAAGATGCGTTCGCCCGGCTCGGCCATGGGCAATGCCATGGTTGGATACAACGGCGGCGGGGTGGGCAATGCCCAGTTCCCGGTGGTTTACTTCCTCGGGCCAGACACCGAAAACTACGCCCTGTTCGTCGACAGCGCCTATGCCCAGACCTGGAACTTCCAGGAGGACCCGTGGCAGGTGAGCATGAGCGGGGACTGGATGCGCTTCTATCTGATGACCGGCCCCGACCTCCCGGACCTGCGCACCGACTATCTCGAACTGGTGGGCACCTCCCCGGTCCCGCCCCGCAAGATGTTCGGCCTGTGGGTGTCCGAATACGGTTTCGACAACTGGTCCGAATTGGACGATAAACTGGCCTCCCTGCGCGCCAACCAGTTCCCGGTCGATGGCTTCGTTCTCGACCTGCAATGGTTCGGGGGAGTGCAAGGCAGTTCCGACAACTCGCGCATGGGTTCATTGACCTGGGATCTGGTCAATTTCCCCGACCCGGCAGGCAAGATCACCTCCCTGCGGGATACACAGGGTGTCGGTATCATAACCATTGAAGAGCCGTACATCAGCCGCGGGCTGGAAGAATACACCCAACTGGCCGAACAAAACTTCCTGGCCCGGGCCTGCAACACCTGTCCGCCCAGCTATCTGACCAGCAACCCCTGGTGGGGCATGGGGGGGATGGTGGACTGGACCAACCCGGAGGCAGGTGCCTACTGGCACGACCTGAAACGCGAAGCGTTGATTGACGCCGGAGTGATCGGCCACTGGACCGACCTGGGCGAACCAGAAATGTATGACCCGGACGCCTGGTACTACGGTATTGTGGACGATTACATTCCTCTCCAGCGGCAGGCGGATATTCACAACCTGTATAACCTGCTGTGGAGCCAGAGCGTGTATGAAGGCTACCTGCGCAATGGACACGACCAGCGTCCCTTCATCATGTCGAGGTCCGGCACATCCGGCGCCCAGCGCTTCGGGGTGGTCACGTGGTCCGGGGACATCGGCTCGAATATGACCAGCCTGAATGCCCAGATGATTGTGCAGGCCAACATGTCCCTTTCAGGCATGGACTACTTCGGTTCGGACATCGGCGGCTTCCATCGCGGCGGGTTGGAAACGGACGGCAATATCGATACGCTCTACACCCAGTGGTTCGCCAACAGCAGCCTGCTCGACCTGCCCGTGCGTCCGCACACCGAGAACCTGTGCAACTGCAAGCAGACCGCCCCCGACCGCATCGGGGACATGGAAAGCAACCTGGCAAACATCCGACTGCGCTATTCACTCATCCCTTACCTGTACTCCCTCGCCCACCGGGCATACCTGTACGGGGAACCTGTCTACCCGCCGCTGGTCTATTACTACCAGACCGATCCCGTCACCCGTACCATCGCAGACGAAAAGCTAATTGGTGCGGACCTGCTGGTGGCCCAGGCTGCCGGTTACGACCTGACCGAGCGGCAGGTTTATCTCCCGGACGGCGATTGGTACGATTTTTATACCAATACTTTGCTCACCAGTGCTGGTGAGGAGTTCGGGTCGTTCCCCCTCTACCAGGATGGCCGCTTCCAGCTTCCGATCTTTGCCCGCGCCGGGGCACTCATCCCGCAAATGTATGTGGACGAATTCACCATGAACTCGGAAGGGCTGCGCAGCGATGGCAGCATACGGGACGAACTGATCGTGCGCGTCTACGCCAGTCCCGAAGCGACTGATTTCGCCCTT
Source organism: uncultured Anaerolinea sp. (assembly GCA_964598615.1). Lineage (GTDB taxonomy): Bacteria > Chloroflexota > Anaerolineae > Anaerolineales > Villigracilaceae > UBA877. The sequence continues at coordinate 1,885 of CAZRCR010000022.1, read as the reverse complement.
TACGAAGACGACGGCACGACCACCGCCTATCAGACCGGAGAAGTACGCACCACCCTGCTCTCCCAACAGCAGACATCTACTGGTGAAACCGTAACGATCGCTGCTTCGATCGGGGAGTACGACGGTGCCCCATCCAGCCGGGATAACGTGGTGTATCTGGTCATTCCATCAGCCAGCCAAGTCAGCCAGGTGACGTTGAACGGCGTTGTGCTGGAGGAGTTTGGCAGTCAAAGTGAATGGGAGCAAGCCGGGAGCGGCTGGTATTACGCCGGGGATAACCTGATCGTGGTTAAATCCGGGGCCATGCCCGTTAACGAGGAAAAAGTGTTCGCTTTCCGTTAGGGCATCTTGTCTTGCCTCCAACAATGTTTGAAAAAAGCCGCCCTGCTTAAGGGCGGCTTTTATGGAAAGCGCAGAGATCTATTTGTAGATCCAGAGCCAGGTATTGTCGAAAGTACAAGTGGTGTCACCGGAACTCTGGCTACCCACGAACGAGAAGCCGCCTTCGGAAAGCTTGCTGCTCCAATCATAATAGCGGCCTTCGAAATGACCATTGATGTAAAGTTTGAACTCGTTCCCGATCGCTGCAACGGTGAACTGGTTTGTCGCACCATTATCAATGCTCAGGTAATCAGAGAACTTGATATCGCCGGTCAACGTGGAAATCCATTGATCATCCTGGTAATATTCGAAATCCCAGGCAGGCAGGCCGGAGAAACGCAGAAATTGCACTGCATAGAAATCAGTTATATCCGAATTGGCACGGAAGTAAAGGCCGCAAACCGGCCAGCTGTCAGTTTCCCAGGTCATGTCGGTGGAGATGACGAAATCGCCAGCTGTAACATCCTCGGCGAATGTATTGAAATACCAGGCAGAGCCCTCCATATCGATTGAAATCGGATCATCCTGAATCCAACCTACGGACCCGGTCTCAGCATCCAGTTCCAGGTCGGTCAGGACCGATCGGATGGCCTGCTCCATCTCAGCCGCCTGGGTAGCACGCAAGTTGGGCGTGGCCGTTGCAGTAGGCCGTGGGGTGTTGGTACTGGTCGGGAGCGGAGTATCCGTGGGAGTCGGCGTCTCTGTCGCAGCAGCCGAAAGCCCGCAGGCGATGTTCACGACCAGAATAGGCACCAGAACGAATACAAGAACGAACAGGGATTTCGAACGGTTTTTCATTATTTTCTTCTCCTTTTTGAAAAATAATTTTTTTATTTAAAGATCCATATCCGACGATAATCAAAGGATCATATAAGTTCTTAAGTTTCAAATTGTTCTTGCAAGCCGAAAAGGCGACCCATTTTTCGTTAGTTTGCTCGACTTAAGAATTTGGAATACAGTTTCATAATCTCCTCCCGAACAGCAAAGTATGCAGCATTGGGAAAAGTATAGCACTTGGCAAAATAGCTTACAACTGACTTTAATCATATTCCTGCACTGTCCAGAACAAAACCGGGTAGCTCCCTGCCCGAACACAGCAGGATCATCGGATCAAGTTCACCACCAAACAAAAAACCGCATCGTAGCGATGCGGTTTGTGGAGATGGCGGGAATCGAACCCGCGTCCGAAAGACTCGACCCTCGGAAATCTACGAGCGTAGCCGGTTGAGGCTGTCGCCGCAGGTCACTCAACCGGCAAAATCGACCTGCGGCCATCCACTCGGGCCCGAAAGCCCTCTTTCGCACAGTTCGTGGCAAACTGCACGGCACTCCACCTTTGTGACGCCCAATCCCTTCACCGGATGGAGTACGGGACGGGTGGACGCCGCCTCATCGAGGAGGCGGGCCGGTTAGCTTATCGCTTATGCAGCGAGGGGCATAGCGGCGTAGGAAGTGCGGTTGGCACTTGATTGTTTGCGCTGGTTTAACGAGTTCGGCGCCTCTC
>CAZRCR010000021.1:0-11127 GCA_964598615.1 uncultured Anaerolinea sp. | reverse complement strand
TGAAATTCACACTGAAGGGCATCCTTTCCACTGCCATCGCCATTTCAGCAGGCATACTTGTCCTGATAGGGTATTTTTTCAGCTGGATGGATCCCATCCGTGTGGCCTTGCTCAACTGGGCCATCATCCTGGCCGGGTTTGCCGTGCTGATGGGTCTTTTCAACCTGGTCATTGTCCACGTTAACAAGATTCGCAAAAAAGAAAAAGGCGCGGTTTACAGCCTGCTCCTGATCACATCACTGTTGGGGACTTTCCTCGCAGCCGTAGCACTCAAACCCGATAACGAGTATGTGGTGGATGTTTTCCGGGCCGTGCAGTTGCCCGTGGAAGCCAGCCTGATGGCACTCCTGGCTGTTACTTTGACCTACGCCAGTTTCCGCCTGCTGCGCCGCCGCCTGAACCTGTTCTCGGTCATCTTTTTGATCACCGCCCTGCTCATCCTGCTCAGCACCGCCCCCCTGCCTTTCATCGGCGCGATCCCTGTTCTCGGCCAGAGTGTGCGTCCCTTCATCGCCCAGGTGCTGGCATCCAGCGGGGCGCGCGGCATCCTGATCGGCGTGGCGCTTGGCACGCTCGTCACTGGTTTGCGTATCCTGTTCGGGGCGGACCGCCCATTCGGGGGCAAGAAGAATGGCTGAGATCCGCTGCCCGCAGTGCGGCAAGCCCAACCCGAAAGAACTGGAGGAATGCCAGTTCTGCGGAGCGCGTATCAAGCCCACTCTGGCTTCCACACCGATCGATTCCCAGCCCATCAAAGCGGGCGAGGAACCCATCAAACGCGATACATCCGAATTCGAAAAAGTGAAACCGCCCGCTGAAGGCCCCATCCGACCGGGCGAAGCTCCCACCAAGAAGAACACGGCGGAACTGGAACGGGCATTGCCATCCTGGCTGCAATCCCTGCGCAAAGGCGAAGAGCCTGCCGGCGAGATTGCCGGGTCCACCCCGGGTATCGACATGCCCGCCGCTTCGCAAAGCGGAACTTCGACAGGCACGTCTGACCTGGACTGGCTTGCAGGCCTCGGCCAACAAGCTGCCAGCGAAGAGAGCGAAGAAGTCCCCGATTGGCTTGCCAGCCTGCGTGGAGGCAATCCCACCCCGGCGGAACCGGATACCACACCCGATGCCAACATCCCCGTCGAAGAAGCGGATTGGATGAAATCCCTTGGCAATGAACTGCGTGCCGGCGCACAGGAACCGGGGGAACCGGCTCTTGCCGCCAGCGCTTCCAACGTCCCGCCGGCATCCTCAGAAGATTTCCCCGATTGGTTGAAAGGGTTGCAGGAAGAATCAGCATCCTCCAGCCAGCCCGCCGCGCCGCAGGAGAGCGGGGACATGCCATCCTGGCTCTCCGACCTGCCCGGCGAACCGGCTGCACAGACCCCGGTCGAACCCCCGGTCAGTCCCACGCCGGCCGAGGAACTTCCCGATTGGCTCGACCAATTCAAGGACAAGACTACCGCCCCCGCGCCGGAACCCGCGGCCGATGCGGATTCCACTCCCGACTGGCTGGCAGGACTTTCCAGCACAGGAATTGCAATCCCTGCTGCGGCCGAGTCCCTGCCCGAAGCAGAAGCCGCGCCTTCGAGCGGACTGGAATCCACGGGGGAGATGCCTGACTGGCTGAACCAGTTGAAGCAAAAAGCGTCCGAGCCGGAGACCGCTTCCGGGTCCGAACCTGACTGGTTGAACAGTTTCGGGACTGAACCAGGAACGCCCACTTCCGCTCCGGGAGAAAGTACACCGGAATGGCTGTCGAATCTCGAACAAAAATCCGGTGCCGGGTCCGGCACGCCTGCCGCTGTATTTGGCGGCGAGATCGTGGACGGCGGCGCAGTACCCGGCGAGGCTCCGGACTGGTTGTCGAAACTGCAGGCGGATATGAGCGCCGCACAGCAGGCAGAAGAGCAGCAGGAAGAATTCGAAGTTGCTCCTCCGGTAAAAAAGGATACCGGGCCATTGCCCGATTGGCTTTCCGGGATCGAGACAACAGAAGCCGCCGCCAGTGCGGCCCCGGCCTTGATCGTGGGCGATGAAAGCAATGCCAGCGGTCAGGAAGGGGAAGCGGCTTTTGCCATGGAAACCCCCGACTGGCTTTCCAAGCTGAAGCCGGAGGAACGCGAGAAAGCGGCCCAGGCGGAACCGGAAACAGCGGGCGAGGAGAATCTGGAAGCCGCCGAATTGCCATCCTGGGTGCAGGCCATGCGCCCGGTGGAAGCGGTTGTCTCGGCGGAACCCAAGACGACTCCCCTGGAGGAAGTTGGCGGGCCTGTGGAACAGAGCGGACCTCTGGCCGGCTTGCAGGGTGTTCTCCCTGCGGCGCCGGGGTTGGGACCGCTGCGCAAGCCGCCTGCCTATTCGATCAAATTGCAGGTGACGGAAAACCAGCAGAAATACGCTGCCTACCTGGAACGCCTGGTTTCCCAGGAAACACAGGCCAAGGGGCCGGGGGCGGCGCGGCTGGCATCCAGCCGGTTATGGCGCTGGTTGATCACCGCGCTGTTGTTCGCAGTTGTGCTCTTATCCCTGCTGACCGGTGTTCCGTCCATGCCGGAAAGCGGATTACAGCCGCCGGAAATGGTAGACGCGTTCACTGCGGTGGGCAATCTGGCGCCCGATTCTGCCGTTCTGGTGGTCTTCGATTACGACCCGGCCTTGTTCGGCGAACTGGAAGCTGCCGCCGCACCGGTCATCGATCACCTGCTGGTACAGGGACCGCGCCTGGCGATCATTTCCACTTCGCCCACCGGCCCGGCCCTGGCCGAACAGTTCCTGCTGGAAACACAGGCTTCCCATCAATACAAACGAGGTGTGCAATACGTAGACCTGGGCTACCTGGCAGGCGGACCTACGGGCGTGCTCGGCTTTGCCAGCAACCCGCGCGCCACATCCGGCGCTGACGGCGACTGGGACCTGCCTCCGCTGGCCAACGTTGACGAGTTGAGCGATTTTGCCCTGATCATCATCCTGACCGATAATGCCGATACCGGCCGCGTCTGGATCGAACAGACACGCGCCGCCATCGATAACGATACTCCCGCATACACCGATGACACCCCGATCCTGATGGCGATCTCCGCCCAGGCCGAACCCATGCTCCTGCCTTACTACGACTCGGGTCAGGTGCAGGGCATTGTGACCGGGTTGGTGGGCGGCAAGACCTATGAAGAGACGCGCGACCAGTCCGGCCTGGCAAGCGGATACTGGGGCGCTTTCAGCATGGCAACAACAGCCGCGGTACTGCTGATCACCGGCGGGGCCGTTTGGGGCGCTCTCACCAGCGCGCGGGCGCGCAAAAACAAGACTGGAGAAGAGGCATGACCCTGCCCGCTGGCCTGTCCGTTGAACTCCTGGTTGGTGTGGTGAGTTTCCTGCTCACCCTCATGGTCTTATCGTACCTGGTAGGCGATAACCCGGCCTTCCGGGTGGCAATCTATATCTTCATCGGTGTGGCAGCCGGATATGCCAGCGCCGTAGCCCTGCACCAGGTACTCGTACCGCGTTTGATCATCCCCCTGCTCACCGGCACGATCGGAGAACGCCTTCTGGCCGTCTTCCCGCTGGTGGGAGGCCTCCTGTTACTGGCCAAGCTCTTTCCGCGTGGCGCCCGCCTGGGAAGCCCGTCTGTGGCCTTCATGGTCGGTGTGGGCGCGGCAGTGGCAGTTGGCGGCGCGGTGATGGGCACGCTCCTGCCGCAAACACAGACCGCCATCAACGTGTTCAACCTGACTTCCTACGAAAAAGGCGAATGGTGGTACCGGCTGTTCGAAGCTGTGGTCATGCTGGTCGGCACGGTCAGCACGCTGGTCTACTTCCATTTCGGCGCCAAACCCGGCACCAATGGCCCGCAACGCGGCAAAGTGCTCGGGATCGTGGCTTGGGTGGGGCAGGTCTTCATTGCCATCACCTTCGGTGTTCTGTTTGCAGGCGTCTTTGCCGCCGCGATGACCGCTTTCATCGAACGAATCAGTTCCCTGATCCAGTTCGTCAACCAACTGTTCTCGCTCTTCTAACCCTGGTGAAAACCGCTTATGCCTCCTTCGCTGGTTGATGCAGATTCCCTCCTGGCTGTGGACGTTGGCAGTGTGACCACACGCGCCGCCCTCTTCGACGTGGTGGAGGGACATTATCGCTTCATCGCCTCCGGTCACGCACCCACCACCGCCGCCGCCCCGTTCCGCGACATCAGCGAGGGTGTGCGTCAGGCCATCGAAAACCTGCAAGTCGTCACCGGGCGCAAACTGGTCAACGAAAACCACCAGCTCATCATTCCGGCCCAGGAAGGCAGCGGGGTGGACGTTTTTGCCTCCACGCTCTCGGCCGGGCCTGCGGTCAAGATGGCCGTGGTGGGACTATTGAGCGACGTATCCGTGGAAAGCGCCCAACGTCTGGCGCGCAGCGTCTACGGGCGCGTAGTGGAGACCATTGGCCTGAACGACACGCGCAAGCCCGAAGAACAGATCGACAGTCTCCTGCGCCTGCGCCCGGACTTGGTACTAATCGCCGGGGGTACCGACAGCGGCGCCACCCGCTCGGTGGAACGCATGATGGAGATCGTCGGTCTGGCCTGCTACATCATCCCGACCGACAAACGTCCCTCGGTGCTCTTCGCCGGGAACAAAAAGATGGCGGACGAGATCAAGTCGAACCTGCAAACGCTGACCTCCTCCCTGCACATCGCCCCCAACCTGCGTCCCGAGATCGGCATCGAGGACCTGCAACCGGCCCAGCGCGCCCTGGCCGAGGTCTACACCCAGATCCGCCGCGGACAGATGAATGGCGTGGAGGAACTGAACACCTGGTCGGGCGGCACGCTCGTCCCCACCGCCTATGCCGAGGGACGCATCATCCGCTTCCTCAGCCAGGTATACGACCCGGGCAAGGGATTGCTCGGTGTGGATGTGGGCGCTTCGGCAGTGACTGCCGCGGCCGCTTTCGGCGGCGAACTGTCCATGGGCGTCTACCCGCAGTTGGGACTGGGCGAAGGCCTGTCCAACCTGCTGCGCTATACCAGCCTCGAAGAGATCGGCAAATGGCTGGCGCTCGATATCCCGGGCGACATGGTGCGCGATTACCTGTACCAGAAATCCATCTACCCGGCCAGCCTGCCCGCCACCCCGGAAGACCTGGCCATCGAACAGGCCGTGGCACGCCAGGCACTGTACATTGCCATGAACAGCATCGCCAAGGACTTCCCGCGCCGCGCCCGCCGCGTGGCCGCCGGATTGATGCCCCATTTCGAACCCATCCTGGCGGCGGGCAGCGCCATCACGCGCGCTCCCACCCTTGGGCAGGGACTGCTCATCGTGCTGGACGGTGTTCAGCCGATGGGCATCACCACGGTCATTCTCGACCAGAACAACCTGCTGCCCGCCCTGGGCGCAGCCGCCGGGCGCAACTCCGTCCTGCCGATCCAGGTGCTCGAATCCGGCGCGTTCCTGGGACTTGCCACTGTGGTCACTCCTTACGTCAATAATGCCCGGCTGGGGACGCCGATCCTGCGCGTCCGGCTGGTCTACCAGAACGGGAACGAAAGCCGTCTGGAGGTCAAGCAGGGGGCGCTCGAAGTGCTGCCCCTGGCCGCCGGGGAACCCGGCCGCCTGTACCTCCAGCCGCTGCATCACGCCGACATCGGGTTCGGCCCCGGCCGCACCCGCGAGGACGGCATCCTGATCACCGGCACGGCGCTGGGCGTGGTCATCGACGCTCGCGGCCGTCCCTTGCGCTTCCCGGCAGATGCCGTGCGGCGGCGCGAGATCATCAAAAAATGGCTGTGGACGCTGGGAGGTTGATGATGCTGGCTCCTGTTGCCCATATCCTCCCCCTTACCACCATCCGGCGCGAACGTCTGCTGCCCGTGCCCGGGCGCATCACCGCCCGCGTCGACCAGAAGATCACGCCGCTCGACGTGGTGGCCGAAGCCAACTTCTCGGAGCGGCACGTCTTCGTCGACGTGGCACGCGAGCTGGGGGTCCGCCCCGAAGTGGCGAACAAACTAACCCTGGTCAAGGCCGGGGATACGGTCACCCAGGGCGAGGTCATCGCCCAGCGCATGGGACTGGTACCGCAGATCCTGCGCGTTCCGGCCAACGGTCGCGTGGTCATGGCCGGGTCGGGGCAGGTATTGCTGGAGATCGGCGAGAATTCCATCGAACTGCAGGCCCGCATCCCCGGTGTGGTCACCCGCCACGTTCCGGAACGCGGCGTGGAGATCGTGTTCAACGGCGCCCTGGTGCAGGGCGTGTGGGGCAACGGCCGGGTGGACGTGGGACTGATGCTGCCCGTAGCGGGCAACCCCGAAGACCCCTTGACCGCCCGCCAGATGGACGTGAGTCTGCGCGGCTCGATCCTGCTGGCGGGGCACTGCAGCGACCCGGCTGCCCTGCAAGCCGCAGGTGATCTGCCGGTGCGCGGAATCATCCTGGGGAGCATGTCCCCGGCGCTGATCCCCGCCGCGTTGCAGGCGCGTTACCCGATCATCGTTGTGGACGGGTTCGGGCGCGGACCCCTGAACGGGGCTGCCTACAAGCTCTTGAGCACCAATGCCAAGCGCGAGACGACCCTGAACGCCGAGCCGTTCGACCGCCAGACCGGCGTGCGGCCCGAAATTCTCATCCCCCTGCCGGTGGCGGAGGAACCGCCCCAGCCGCGCGAGGTGGAAACGTTCGCTCCCAACCAGGTTGTGCGCGTGGTACGCGCCCCGTACGCCGGGGCGGTCGGCACACTGGTCAGTTTGCGCCCCGGCCTGACGTCCATGCCGAGCGGACTGCGGGTGGCGGCGGCGGAGATCCGGCTCGATTCGGGCGACCAGATCCTGGTCCCGCTTGCCAATTTGGAAGTCGTAGGATGATATAATTCATCGAGGAGGAAGCAGCGATGTTAGACGAAGGCAATGATCTCAACCTGGATACGACCGAAACTCCCCCCGAGGAGAAGGGTAACAAGACCTTCCTGATCGTTGGCGGGATCATGGCGGCCCTGGTCTTCCTGACCCTGGTCTGTTTTGCGGTGTACCTGTTCGTCATCCGCCCCGGGCAGAAGGCCAAGACGGAAGCCACCCAGACCGCCGTGGCGCTCCTGAACCAGCAGGATGTCCTTTCGATGACATCCACTGCCGAGGCGGCCCTGTGGACGCCGACCCTGGAACCCTCGAACACGCCCGAACCGACCAACACGCTCGAACCGCAGACGCCCACCGCCAGCAAGACCCCCGTGGTGGTGATGGAAGACGAGAGCACAACCACGCCCACTTCGGACCCGGCCACCCTGGCGGCCATGCAGACCGAACTGGCCCTGCAGATGACCTCCACCGCCGCCGTTGGCGGTGCCGGTGGGACGCGCGCCGTGGGCGGCGAAGGGATGCCGGAGACCGGCTTCTTCGACGATTACGGCCTGCCCACCCTGGTGGTGCTGACCGCCGCCCTGCTGGCTGTCATCTTCGTGGCACGCCGACTGCGCAAATCCCCGGCCAAGTAAACCCAAGGGACGCCCGTCCCTTTTGGTTCCGCCCCGAGGACCCGCTTACGCGGGTCCTCGTTTTTTGTTGACTGCGGTTTTCCTTTGTTGTATAGTGGATGGGAAGTTACAGAACGCAGGTCTTACCGAGCAATCCTTTCCTCGAAGGAGAAAAAAGTATGAAACGTTCCTACGCTCTGTTCGCCCCGCTGCTGGTGGCAACGCTGGCCCTCGCCTGTGTGGTGGGCGGCACCGCCACCGCCGTCCCCGACGACTCTTCCGTGGCCACCTGGGTGGCGCAAACGCTCCAAGCGCTCACGCCCGAGGGGCCGTCGGGAATGCTGCCCCGGCCGCTCTATTACCGCGCTCCCGACGGCGGAGGCATCAAGCAGGTCTACCGGCTGGATGCCGACGGGGTGACCGTCACCCAATTGACCTTCGAACCGGCCAATGTGGAAGGCTACGACGTCAACCCGCTCGATAGCAGCCTGGCCTACGTGGCGAACAACCAGTTGCTACGCATGAACGCCGACGGCTCCGGGCGCCAGGTGCTGATGGACGGCGGTCCGCTCGACCCGAACGAACCCTACCTGAACGCGGTCAGCAGCCCGGTCTGGGCACCGGACGGTGTGACGATTGCCTTCGGGTACACGGGGCTGAGCTTCTATTCGACCGTGACCGGCACATATGCCACGTCGGTGGCCAACGTCATCGACGATGTCGGCGGCATCAGCGTGCCGCGCGAGATATTCCACCCGGAGCGCTATTCCCCGGATGGACTGCACCTGCTGCTCTTCGTCGGCTGGTACGAGGGCGGTACCTATGCGGTCTTCACCCCCGCCAGCAGCCTGCTCAACCGGGCCTCCTACGAGGGCATCTTCCTCGGCACGGCCACGTGGACGCGCGACAGCAGCGCCGTGTACGTTGCCAGCCCGGACCTGGGCATGATCGAGTCGGGGCTGTGGCGGCTCGCCCTGAACGGTTCGGTGACCGAGGTCATTCCTACCCAGAACTCCGACAGCACCTTCAACTTCGTCGACGCGCCCTGGTTCGCCCCGGATGGGCAGTTGTATTCCTTCTACGGCACCGCGACCGACTACCCCGACGGCGATGTGCCGCTCCAGGTGGTCCGCTCCGCAGCGGACGGGGTGACCGGCCGCATGGTCCTGCTGGCCGACACCTTCGCCGACTATAACGCCATCACCTGGGCGCCCGACGGCAGCCTGTTCATCGTCACCCGCCCGCCTGCCGGACAGGTATGGGGCGACGGACCGGCGACCGTTTACTTCCTGGACGGACGCCCGGCGGTGCAGGTCCTCCCGGCTGCCGAAGACCTGCGCTGGGGACCCTGACCCGGAACGGAAAGAGCCCAGACCGGCCACTGCATGTGGCCGGTCTGTTTTCTGCCGAGGGAATCGACAGGCATGCTATACTAGGGCCAATCCGTTTTGAACGGTAAAGTTGAATCCTGCGCTACGCTGATGCACCGGTCGGGGAACGGGAGGCTGGCAGCCAGGCAATTCTCTCAAGGAGCCACGACGATGACTGAGAACGCAAAAAACCTGTGCCCGGTTTGCCAGAGCGGGGATTCCATCCAGAGGTTGGCGGCGATCGTTGCCAGCGGCACGGCCAGTGGCACATTTTCAGGTCCGACCGGCGGGGTCACACACGCGGGCGGCGAGACGGGGACCTATGGCGGTTACACCACGCTGAGCGGCACGTCCACCAGTCACCTGGCGCGCGCCCTGTCCCTGCCTGCGGAGCCAAAGTGCCCCGTCGTTTATTCCCCCGGCAACGCCATTTTTATCGGACTCCTGACGCTCGTGGGGGGACTGGCAACGCTGGGCCTGGGATTCGTGGCCGCCTTTCTCTCCCTGATGGTGGTGGCCTCCATGGGACCCATCCTGGTGGGCGACCCCAACAAGGAGTTCGCCAAATACGCGAAAAAACTGGCGGAGTGGAAACTTGCCAGGGAATACTGGCTTTCGCTGTATTATTGTCACAAGGATGGGGTGGTGTTCGACCCGGTACGCGGGGAACAATGCCAGCCCGAGGAAACCGCCGCGTTCGCGTACAGGCACATCCGGGAGGTGCCCCTGACGGCATTCCAGGATGTTTACCAGAAGATCAAACGCAGCATGGCACGCGCCAAACTGGTGGGCGCGTTGACGCAGATCGTGGATGAGTACGTGGCAGGCATTCCACGCGGCCAGTAAGCGCGTTCGTGCAGGGTTCCGGTTTCAGAAAAGATCATGAAAGTCTTCCAGAAATACTATCCGGCACTCGTGAGCGGGCTCATTTTTGCAGCCGTTGTGTTGCTGTTCCGGCTTGGATGGATATTACTCAGTCAACAGGTACCATCCTTTTCAGCCTCGAACAATTCCTTGCTCATCGGAACGGGTATTTTGATCGTTGTTGTGTATCTGTGTTTTGCGATTTCCATTCGGTGGCTCGCCATCCCCCTCTATAGCAAGGTAACCAAAATATCCATCAACCGCAAATTCAGGATCTTCTTATTTGAATGGTTGGGGTTTTGTTATTACTTTTCTCTTTTTTGTTCCCCCCTCCTGCTCATCGATGCCTTCCCTTTTCTCCATATTCAAGGTCTATCGACTTTGATATCCATACCGAAGGATACTGCCAACACGATCGGCTTTCTCTGGCGAACCGCTGCCTTTCTCATCGCATATTGTGTGATCGCTGCCGATCATTGGTCTCACTTGGCCAAAGAGAATCCACCTTTCAATCAGTGAAATCACCCGGGACGGGCCGCGAGCCGAGGACAGGATTATCAGAGGAAAACAATGAAGAAATCTTCTTTACCAGAACCCAATCAGATTGCCGTTGCCAGATTTCTCATTCCCTTTTATCTATTAGCCATCGTTGGTGATATTTTCTTTCACTTTCCGCCCTATCAAATCGCCAAGAACAATTCAGACCTCACATACCAATGGTTTGGTTTCATCCTTGGTTGGCTACCATTTCTCATAATTCTTCTTTTCAGAGCAGAAAAAGCACGCCAGTTACTCCCTCTTTGGGCCAGAAATAAGTTGAATTCTCTTGGCTTCCTTGCATTATGCGCATCATGCGGGTTGAAAAACACTTCTGTTCTCATAATGTCACTCATGCCAGGCACTGCCTTCGCTACTTCTGGAATGGCGGTTATTATCCAAACTGTTGCCGTAACGATGAAGTGGATTGGCTTCGGATTGTTCGCATTTCCAGGAACGCTCAAGAGCAAGGGCTCTATCGCTTCTTCGACGGAGAAGAAAACACGCGTTGCATTGATTGTCCTGAAAATCATTCTATTTGCCATTGCTGTTTGGCTCATTACCATTGATGCCAAAGGGCTTTTCGTAAACCCATAACCAAAATGCTGCCCGACAAAATATCCGTAAAAGATCGGGATGTTATGCACCTGCATGTGGGACTGCCGCCATCGGCACAATAGCCTATGAGGAGGCGTAAACAATGAAAATCTCTTTTACCTGGAAAGAAATTGCGATAAAAGCAGCAGTTTCAGGTTCGGTTATGCTTTTGGGAATTTTGGTTTTAATCATGCTTGGCTTGCATGGTTTCTGGTTCTATTTCATTCTGTGTTTACTGGGCATTCTCAGCGGCTTGCTGGGTGACATAATATTCAAGAAGTTTGGCTAACAGAGCATCCCGTGA
>CAZRCR010000020.1:0-11196 GCA_964598615.1 uncultured Anaerolinea sp. | reverse complement strand
CGGAGAATCGAGCTCGACGTAGCGATCTGCCGGCAAAGCAAATACCACGTGCCGGATGTTCGGCGCGTCAGGTTCATAGCCGAACGTTTCCCGGTACCATTGACCGGTATAGGTGATCGCCACTGCCAGGGTTCCGGTTGTGGGTATGCTTTCCTGAGTGGGTTGGACCGTTCCCAAGGAAGAAAACCGGCAGGCGATTCCGGTCAACAAGACCAGGAACAAGATAGACCGCAGGATCAGGCGTTTGGACATTTTTTCTCCTTTCGTGCGTGGAAAGGGACCTGGGTGCGGCGTTTATCCGGGCGGAACACGCTCAACGGGCGAACAGGCTGGGGTGGAAAAGCCGAGGTGAAAATCATTGATGAACTCAGGCGATCTTTTCCGCCTGCTTTAGCACTTTCTTGAAACGTGACTGGCGTGCAGCGGGCGCGGACTCGACCCATTTTTGGAGCAAAGCGATGAACTGTGCCTTCTCCTGCGGACCGACCGCCGCGACGATGAACTCGGCATAACGCGGCGCGTCCACGGGGCGGGCGTCGGCCAGACGTTCGAACAGGTACGGGAGCAGAGCGCGGCGGTATTCGTCCTTGTGGGCAGCAATGGCACACAGGGTTTTCATCCCGGCATCATTGGTGATGACCGTGCCCGCCGCCATCGTTTTCTTGATCTCATCAACATGCGGGAAGAGCGCGTCTGCCCGCAGGCTGGCAACCGTGGACAGGGCGATCATCCCGCCCCAGACCATGCGGTTGTTGCGGTGTTTGAGCAGTTTGACGAAATCATTGGTGTAGTCAGCGACCAGGTCGGGAGCCAGGTAACCGAGTTCATAGAGCACCTTGAGACAGTCGCTGGCGATATTGGGTTCCTTATTCCAAAGATTTTCGGCAATCTCGCGGATATCGGCTTGGTTGCGGGTTTGGGCCAGTTCTTGCGCCGTTTCCTGGTTGGGTACTTCGTCACGGCGGTTCTGGAAATAGGCGATCTTGTTCAGAACAGACATGCCAATCTCCTTTTAGAAAAGCCGCGCCGTGCAGAAAGCTGCCAGCAAGGCCAGCGCCACCAGCAGGGCCAGCAGACCAAGAGTCCGGGTGAGACCGGAAGCAATGACCGTCCGCCCGTGGGCGCGGTGGAGTTCCGTCCCGGTGGCCATTTCAGCCTGGTTGGCAGACTGCATTCCCTGGCGCTGGTACCACCAGGCCCGGGCGCAGTAAAGATAGGAGCCGATCTCGGAAGCACGGATGGGTTTCATCGCTTTTCCTTTTAGCACATTTATTCTATCAGATTTTCGGCCTTGTAGGGGCGAACCTCTTGACTCTTCCCCTGCCGGAGGGTCTATACTATACACACTGAAGGCCTTCAGTAACCAAGAGGTAGACCATGATCAAGATCGGCGACTTCTCCAACCTGGCGCACGTTTCCATCAAGACCCTGCACCACTACGACGAAATGGGCCTCCTGCGCCCCGTCCATGTGGACCGTTTCAGCGGGTACCGCTACTACGAGATCAGCCAACTCTCGCGTCTCAACCGCATCCTGGCGCTCAAAGACCTGGGTTTCTCGCTCGAACAGGTGGCCCAATTGCTGGATGAGAACCTGTCCACCGGCGAACTGCGCGGCATGCTGCGCCTGAAGCAGATGGAACTGTCCCGGCTCGTAGAAGATGAACAAGCCCGCCTGACCCGCGTGGAACAGCGCCTGCTTCAACTCGAGCACGAACGCAACCCGCTTGATACTGCCGTGGCCGTGAAGGAAGTTCCAGCGCAGACGGTGCTCGTGGCGAGTGTAGTGGCCGCCGGGGAAGAAGTTCTGCCTGCCGCCCATCACAGCCTGCATGAATTGCTGCTCGCCCAACTCGAGCGTGCCCAATTGAGACCGGCCGGTCCCTGGTTCGCCCTGCTTGACGACCTGTCCTACCGCGAGTCGAACCTGGAAGCGTCACTGGCTGTGCCCATCCACCTGCGCCGCGGACAACATCCCGGCGACTGGGAAGGCGCCCCCGTGCAGGCGCTGGACCTGGAAGCCGTGCCCGGCATGGCAAGCGTCATCCACACCGACACATATGCCGCCCTCCCGCAGACCTATGCCGCCCTTTACGGCTGGACACAACGCAACGGCTACCAGGTGGCCGGTTCATGCCGTGAGGTTTACCTGCCCGAAGATGGGGTCGGCGCCGCCCCGTCCACCGACCTGTATACTGGCTGTATCGAACTGCAATGTCCGCTCCAGAAAGCCAGTATCCCACTATCCATCCGTCCCGTGACGGAACAAGTTGAAGGAAAGGAAACCATGGATCACAAGATCGTCAATCGTCCCGCATTCAAGGTCATCGGCCTGTTATATGTTGGCAAGAACGAACACGGAGAGATCAGCCAGATGTGGGGCCGTTTCAACGAGAACTGCAAGACCATCAAGAACATCAACGAGAAGGAAGCTTTTGGCTTGTGTTTCAGCACCGTGGAAGGCCCGTCGCGGCCCGGTGAGTTCGAGTACGTGGCCGGCTTCGAAGTGGCTGACAATGCGGTCATCCCGCAAGGCATGGTCTACCGCGAAGTGCCCGCCTACAAGTACGCCGTCTTCACGCACCACGGCAAACTGGATACCCTCGGCGAAACCTACCAATACATCTACAACACCGCCCTGGCCCAGGCCGGACTCCAGTTCCACCCCGACAAGTTCGACATGGAAGTCTACGATGAAGACTTCAAGTTCGGCCAGGATGACTCCAAGTTCTACATCTACGTTGCCATCCAGTAACCTGCCGAACCCTGGAACGGCCAACTACTCCCGGAGGGATGTCCCTCCGGGGGTTCTTTTTTTACCCGAAGATACTCCTCGGGGGCTTAAGTCACGGCCCAGGGCGAAAGTCTGCCCCGATAGGTCATTTATCCCCGGTACCTTTCCCCATACTTCCCAGTCCGGGTGGGAAATATTTCCTTGCGGCCGCCTCCCCGCGCCGGCATAATAAGAGCGTAACCTGAAACGGAGGCCACAATGAACGACGAATTCACGGTCAAATTCTGGGGTGTGCGCGGCAGTCATCCCGCGCCAGGCGCAGGGACGGTCCGCTTTGGCGGCAATACATCCTGTGTCGAAGTCCGTCTCGGTGGGCGCATGCTGATCCTCGACGCCGGGACGGGCATCATCCCGCTCGGGCACGACCTGGCCCGCAGCGGCGTTTTGGAAGCAACCCTTCTGCTCAGCCACCTGCACCACGACCATACCCAGGGCTTCCCGTTCTTCACCCCGGCCTACATCCCCGGCGCCAGTCTGCATATCTACGGCCCCGGCGCCTCCGCCGAGACGCTCGGCCAGGTACTGGAGGCCAACCAGTCGCCAACCACCTTCCCGGTGACCTTGCGGGACATGGCCGCCGCCAAGGATATCCGTTCGCTGCAAGAGACCGAGGCCGTGCTGCTTGGGGCAGAGGGTATTTCGGTGGCCGCGGGCCGCTCCGATGTCCCCGAAGAGACCGCCCGGGTGCGCATACACCGCTCCTACGCCCACCCCGGCGGGGTCTACGCCTACCGGGTCGAATGGCGCGGCCGTTCGCTGGTCTACGCCACCGATACGGAGGGCTACGTTGGCACCGACCGGCGGCTGGTTCAATTCGCCAAAGGGTGTGACCTGCTCATCCACGATGCCCAGTACACCGAGGACCACTACCGCGGCCGCCTGACCGGTTCCCCGGCCACGCAGGGCTACGGGCACTCGACCGCTGCCATGGCCTGCGAAGTGGCCGCTGCGGCCGGGGTGCGGACCCTGGTGCTGTTCCACCACGACCCGGCCTATGATGACCCGACGGTGGCCGCCGTGGAAGCGTCCGCCCGAACGTTGTTCCCGGACGTGCGCGCCGCGGCCGAAGGCATGGAGATCATGCTGGACCGCCCGCGTCCGCTGACGCTGATGAAATCGGCCCACGAATCGCGCCCGGTTGCCGCGCAGGGGAGGTAAAATCATGCTGATGACCGATACTCCTCCGCACGTGGATGATACCCAAAACCTGCTTGGACAGATCCTCATGTTCCAGGGTCTGACGCCCGAACAGTTGAACTGGATCGGCCAACGCGCCCACCGCAAGTTCTTCCCGGCCGGGACGAATATCATGACCGCCGAGACCCCTGGGGAAGTGGTCTACATCATCCTGCATGGCACGGTGAAGATCCATATCGAGCAGCCGGATGGGCGCGACGTGGTCCTGTCCATCCTGGGGAACGGGGATACGCTGGGCGAGATGAGCCTGATCGACAGCGTGGGCCGCTCGGCCAGCGCCCTGACGCTGGAGGATTCGCTCATGCTGTGGATGGACCGGGCGACCTTCCAGTACATGCTGGATAATTTCCCGCCGGTGGCGCGCAACCTGGTGCGCATCCTTTCGGCGCGCGTGCGCCTTTCAGACCAGGTCATCCAGGCCTTGGCTACGCTGGATGTGTACGGGCGGGTGGCGCGTCAACTGCTGGCCTTTGCCGAACGCTACGGCGTGGAGACCGATGGCGGGGTACGCATCCCCATCCGCCTGACGCAGGGCGATATGGCCGAACTGGTGGGTGCCTCCCGCAAGCGCGTCAACCAGGTGATGGTGGCTTTCAAGTCACAGGGGCTGATCGCCGAAGAGGATGGCAAGATCATCGTTCTCCAACGGGATGGTCTGGCGCGGTTTGGCCGGTAATTTCTTGCCGGGGCATGATGATATATCGTGCCCCGGCTTCTCTACAAGAACGCCCATGCTATAATGGCATGGACGTTTTCATTTTCTGGAGGTCCCCATGTCGAACCTGCCCGAGATCAACACCCAGTTCCTGCTCGATTTCCTGACCAAACTTCTCAACACTCCCAGTCCCACCGGGCTGGCCGAACCCGCCATTGCCTTCACTGAACAAACGCTGGAAACCTTTCCCAACCTGACGATCACGCGCACCCGCAAAGGCGCGCTGGTGGTTTCCATCCCCGGTGACCGGGACACAGGTCCGCGGGCCCTGACCGCCCATGTGGATACGCTCGGGGCGATGGTCAAGGAGATCAAGTCCAACGGGCGGCTGAAGCTGACCCGCATCGGGGGCTACGTCTGGAATACCATCGAGGGCGAGGGCTGTACCGTGTTCACCCGTTCCGGGCGGCAGGTGCGTGGCTCGATCCTGCTCACCAAGGCCTCCAGTCACGTGTTCGGCGGGGAAGTGGGTGAGATGAAACGGGACGAGGATAGTCTCGAGGTGCGCCTGGACGCCCGCACCATGTCCGAACTGGAGACGCTCGATCTCGGTGTGCAGGTGGGCGACTTCATTGCCCTCGACCCGCGCGTGGAACTCAACGCCGGGTTCGTCCGCTCCCGGCACCTGGACGACAAAGCCTGTGTCGCCTCACTGGTAGCAGCGGTCAAAGCCCTGGCAGATGCGGGACGCCGTCCGGCCCATCCGTTCACCCTGCTCATCAGCAACTACGAGGAAGTGGGCCACGGCGCAGCGACCGGCATCCCGGCGGACGTGGAAGAACTGGTGGCCGTGGACATGGCCGCTGTGGGCGAGGGCCAGAACTCGGACGAGTTCCATGCATCGCTGTGCGTGAAAGACAGCGGCGGGCCGTACCATCACGGCCTGTCCCTGCGCCTGCGGGCGCTGGCAGAGAAGCACGCCATCCCCTACAAAGTGGACATCTATCCCCAGTACGGCTCGGACGGAGAAGCCTGGTGGCGTGCCGGCGGTGACTCGGCTGTGGCGCTCATCGGTCCCGGTGTGGACGCCTCGCACAATTACGAGCGTACCCACACCGAGGCCATCGTGGCAACCACCCGCTGGGTACTGGCGTATATGCTGGAAGAATAAAATCGATAAGTTACGAGGAACTTCTCCGAAATGCCTTAGTGGAGGGTAAATCATGTACGAAAATATTGAAAAACTCGAAGCTTCTCATCGCGTCTTGATGAACGAATATTTCAATTTGATTAACCAACTCACTAAGTTGCCTTTTTTTGTTGATATCTGGGAATTACGCCCATCGCATAACCCACAAGAGCGTTTTGCTAGATTTTGGAAATTTCTAGTCAAAATATCATTGCCTTTTCGTTTTTTGCTGAGAATGTTTTGTTGGCGACCAATCGTGCGGCTTTTTGTAGAGTCTCATATCAAGAACAAGGTCAAGGAACTAGGAAAATCTTATTTTCAATTGTTGCAAACTTTCACAACTCCTATGAAACAGGCCAAGGAGTACAAGTGGTTGATTGAGGTAAGTGAATCTTACAGCGAGTTCGCCGATACATTCACATCATGGAAAAGTCTAACGGGATTCTTCGCTACGGTTGGAACAATTGCAATAAATTTGGTGATAGTTTGGTTTGGAGCAAAAAGCGCATATGATCTGGCAAAAGACTTCATAACAAACATAAATTTTGGGGCTCTCTCTCTAGATAACTTTATTTATATTTTAAAATTACTTGTTCAATTTTGGACATACTATGTACCAATAATTTTTTCGTTTCTGATTTTGCCATTTCAAGCGAAGAGGTTTTTATTTATTGGTGCCGGAAATGTATATCAAGCAGAGAACAAAGTTTTTGAAATACTTGGAAGAAATAAGAAGATTGAATTTCCTAGTGATTTATTTCTATGTCTACTCTATATAACAATAATCCCAATTTTAATTACCGTCGCTATTATCTGTTTTCTTGTGTTTAGGTTTTCAGGCCACACAATCATGGAATGGTTGATTGTCATAATGATATTTACGCCACTATACATCCCGGGCATTTTTGATGGTTTTCTTATTAGATCTTTTTGGAAAGAGAGAAAACTCAATCAGAAAGTTTAGAATATGCTCCCGGCGGCGTCCTCGCCGCCGATTGCATACCAAATTTTGCTTTTTTACCCACTCCTCTGCACTCAGAAATGACCTTTGAATCCTGGCACGTTCCCGGTCACCTTTATTTCATCACCGCATCCATTTGCGGTTGGAAACACCTTTTCACCGAGCAAGCATACGCCAACATCGTTCTGGATTCACTTACCTGGCTGCGCAAAGAAAAACGCATGAGCCTCTACGCATTCGTGCTCATGCCATCCCATCTTCATGCTATCGTCCAGCCAATTGACAGGTCGATTGGCGACATCTTGCAAAACTTCGCATCCTTCACGGCTCATGCAATCCTGCATCAGTTGCGGCATGACAATCGGCAAGAGCTCATATCTTTTTTCCACGAGCAGCACCGCGATAGCCACTCAGAACATAGCATCTGGCAGGATGTACAGGCCAAGAATATTTTCAGCGAAAAATTCCTGGCACAGAAATTGGAATACATCCACCAAAACCCGATTGCCAAGGAATGGAATTTTGCGCAAGAGCGGGCCGATTACAAATATTCAAGTGCTTGTTTTTACGATAAAGATCAGAAACCGATCATTGAGATAGACGATATTCGAGAGTTGCTCTAGAATTGTAGCGATTGCTCGCAACAAAAATTGCTTCAAGATAGCAGCCACCGAGGACGGTGGCTGGAGCATCGAAAAAGTGAATATACTATCACAAAGACCTCCTTTATGCCCTTTGTGTTGAAAGGATTTTTATGGACTTCTCCACCTACCAGACCAAATCCCGCAAGACTGCCCTGTACCCGGCCATCGGCCACCCGGTCATCTATCCCACCCTCGGGCTGACCAACGAAGCCGGGGAAGTGGCTGGCAAAATCAAGAAAATCTTCCGCGACAAGAATGGCGTGATCGGCGAGGCCGAGCGCGCCGCCCTCAAGGGCGAACTGGGCGACGTACTGTGGTACCTGTCCCAAGTCTGCACCGAACTCGACCTGTCCCTCGACGAAGTTGCCGAGGCCAACATCGAGAAACTGTACTCGCGTCTCGAACGCGGTAAAATCGGCGGCGACGGCGACAACAGATAAAACAAGAAACAAAACGCCAAAGGATCGTTTTTATCTTTTGTTTTTGCCTTTTGTTTTTTCTAATCATTCTCATACAGACTCCCCTCTGCCTTTTTGGTACAATCAATCCAGACACTTTTTGTCCAATTGTGTACAGCAAAATTAAATCGCTGTACAGGAGAATTCTATGGCAAGTATGGAAAAATTCACCCAGCGGGCGCGTCGTGTGCTCTCGCTGGCTCACCAGGAAGCGGAACGTGCCCATCAAGGATTGATCGGCACCGAACACCTGCTGCTTGGCCTGCTCGAAGAAGACGGCGGCGTAGCCGGGCGCGTGTTACGGGAACTCGGTCTCGATACTGAGCGCGTGCGCGAAATGGTTGCCCGCATCAGCGGCGAAGGCCGTCACGAAGGCGGGCGCATCGAACTTGGCCCCGACACCCAGCTTGTCCTTGAAGCTGCCCTCGAGGAGGCCCGCAAGATGGGCCATCACTATGTTGGCACCGAACACCTGCTGCTGGCAATCGCCCAGACCGAAGGGACAGCCGCCGAAGTCCTGCGCAAACTGGGGCTCACCTCCGACCAGATCCGCCGCCAGGTGCGGCGTGTGCTCCAGGAGAGCAGCGGCCCGTCACCGGTGCCGGAAGCGGCCAAACCGGCCGGGAAAACGGAACCGAAGACCCCGCTCGTGGACCAGCTCGCCACCGACCTGACCACCCTGGCCGAAGAAGGCAAACTGGACCCGGTCATTGGCCGCCAGATGGAGATCGAGCGCGTCATCCAGATCCTTTCGCGCCGCACCAAGAACAACCCGGCCCTGATCGGCGAACCGGGCGTCGGCAAGACCGCCATCGTGGAGGGTCTCGCCCAGCGCATAATCGAGGGCGATGTCCCCGCACCGCTGCTGAACAAACGCGTCCTGAAACTGGACGTGGGTTCGCTCGTGGCCGGGACGATGTACCGCGGCCAGTTCGAGGAACGCCTGAAACGCGTCATCGACGAGTTGAAGATCACCAAGTCCATCCTGTTCATCGACGAGTTCCACATGCTGGTGGGCGCCGGTTCTGCCGGGTCCGCCGTGGATGCGGCCAACATCCTCAAGCCCGCCCTGTCGCGCGGTGAACTCCAGTGCATCGGCGCAACCACGCTCGATGAATACCGCAAGCACATCGAATCCGACGCGGCCCTCGAGCGGCGCTTCCAGCCCATCGTGGTGGACGAGCCCTCGGTGGAAGAGACCGTCGAGATCCTCAAGGGCATCCGCAAGATGTACGAGGAGCACCACCACCTTGTCATCTCGGACGAAGCTCTCGAAGCCGCGGCCCGCTTCTCGTCCCGGTACGTTTCGGACCGTTTCCTGCCTGACAAGGCCATCGACCTGATCGACGAGTCGGCCTCGCGCGTCCGCATGTACAAGTCCGGGGCTTCGACCTCGGCCAAGGACATCTACAAGCAACTAAAGGAAGCGCGCGCCAACCGTTCCCTGGCCCAGGAAGAAGGCAAGGCCGAGGATGTGCAAACCTGGCAGTTGCGCGAGACCGAACTGAACGAAGAGTTGAACAAACTGAAGACCGGCTGGGAACGTGCCAACAGCCCCGTGGTCACCTCGGATGATATCGCCGAAGTGGTCGCCATGTGGACCGGCGTGCCGGTCATGCAAATGGCCGAAGAAGAATCTCAGCGCTTGCTGCGCATGGAAGAGGAACTTCAAAAGTCCATCATCGGGCAGGAGGAAGCCATCCAGTCCATTGCCCGCGCCGTGCGTCGCGCTCGCGCCGGGTTGAAAGACCCCAAGCGCCCGATCGGCTCGTTCATGTTCCTCGGTCCCACCGGGGTTGGCAAGACCGAGTTGACCAAGTCGCTCGCCAAGTTCATGTTCGGCAGCGAGGAAGCGCTCATCCAGCTCGATATGTCCGAGTTTATGGAACGCCACACGGCCAGCCGTCTGGTGGGTGCGCCGCCCGGCTACATCGGTTATGAGGACGCCGGTCAACTGACCGAAGCCCTGCGCCGCCGTCCGTATTCCATTGTGGTCTTCGATGAAGTTGAAAAAGCCCATCCCGAGGTCCACAACATGCTGCTCCAGATCATGGAGGAAGGTCATCTGAGCGACGCAAAGGGCCGCCAGGTGGACTTCCGCAACGCCATTATCGTCATGACCACCAATGTCGGCGCCGAAGAAATCAAGAAGCAGACCTCGCTCGGTTTCCAGTTGAAACGCGACGAGAAGACCGAGGAACGCCTGTCCTACGAGGACATGCGCAAGAAACTGACCGAGTCGCTCAAGCGCGTCTTCCGCCCCGAGTTCATCAACCGGCTGGACAGCGTGATCGTCTTCCGTTCGCTCAACAAGGATGATATCCGCCAGATCGTCAACATCGAACTGGACAAAGTGACCGAACGTCTGGTGGAGCACAACGTCACACTCAAGGCCACCGAAGCGGCGCTGGACCTGCTGGCCGACTCCGGCTACGACGCCGAGATGGGCGCCCGTCCGCTGCGACGCGTGATCCAGCAAAAGGTCGAGGATCCGCTCTCGGACGCGTTACTTTCCGGTACCTTCCACGAAGGCGACACCATCTCCGTGGAGGTGGTCGAAGAGGATGTGGTGCTGAAACGGGCTGAAGAACCCGAGCCAGACCCCGAACCGGTTTCATAATTTCGGTAGGGGCGGGTCTCAGACCCGCCCCTACTATATTTCCAGGAGAATTTTATGGGTAATCAACAAATCGCAACCCTCGCCGGCGGCTGTTTCTGGTGCCTCGAGGCAGTTTTTGACGAACTTAAGGGTGTAACCTCGGTGGAATCGGGCTATACCGGCGGACAGGTCCCGAACCCGAGTTATCACGATGTTTGTGCCGGGGATACCGGTCACGCCGAGGCGGTGCGGGTCACGTTCGATCCTGCTCTACTCTCGTACCATGACCTGCTGACGGTCTTCTTTGCCATCCATGACCCAACCACCCTCAATCGTCAGGGTGCAGACGTAGGTCCGCAGTACCGCTCAGCCATCTTCTACCACGATGAAGAACAGAAGCGCGTGGCGGAAGAAGTGATGGTCGATGTCACAGCCGCCAAACTGTGGGAGAATCCGCTGGTGACCGAACTGACCGCCGCTTCAGAATTCTATCCGGCAGAAGATTATCACCAGGAATATTACGTCAACAACCGTTTCCAGCCGTACTGCCAGTTCGTCATCACCCCCAAGGTGACCAAGTTCCGCAAGCAGTTTTTGGAGCGGCTAAAGAAATAGGCTCCTGCAAAAGATCAGGCGGTCGCTCAGCGTCCGCCTGTATGTTTATTTGCCTTTTTCATCCCCGTCATTCTCGCTGAAGCTC
>CAZRCR010000019.1:0-11288 GCA_964598615.1 uncultured Anaerolinea sp. | reverse complement strand
CGATATCGAGATTCTGAAGATCGAGAAAGAGCGCGGCCGCATCAGCCTGGGCTGGACTCGTCCAGCGGATAACGGAGTGAAAAAGCAATAAGGAAAAGGCCGAGTTCATAGCAACTCGGCCTTTCTAATATCCCTGATTTAGGTTTGACCAATACGGATAAAAACTTTTTTGGTTTCTTCTGATATTGGAAAACGTTGCATAAATGAATCTAGGTCGGACTTAAATATAAGCCGTTCCAGTGGGAAAGGATTGAGATCAAGCCATTTTTGTAAAACTAATAGCGCATCTTTTTCTTGGCCTACTGATAACATTGCAAGTGCAGTGAATGGATTGACATATTCTGCATAGTCTAAAGAGGCAACAGATTGAGCTTGTAAATGAGTTTCTAAAGATTTGTTGTAATCGCTTTGGAACCAATAGAATCGTCCCCTAGCAATTAGAGTAAGAAACGATTCTGTTTGGGCGACTTCTATACTATTCAAAGAGACTTTTGCTCCATCATAGTTTTCGATTTTAGCAAGTGTTATAGCCTTGTTTCGGTATATGCTTGCTTTATCGGCAGATTCTGGGCATGATGAAAGAGATTTATCGAAGTTTAACAAGGCTTCATGATATTTGTTTTGTAACATCTTACAAATACCAAGGTTGTTAAGAGCTTTTGAGTTATTAGGAAACAATTGTAGAGAGTGTTCAAATGCATTAATTGCTTGATCTAGCCAACCCTGATAGAGCAGAGAAATACCTTTATCATATAAGATACTGCCTTGATTCTCTCCTCCAAGTTCGAGCGCAGAATCAAACAGAGAATTGGCTTCTTCGAACAGCATTTGATCTGAATAACAGATGGCGCGTAAGCGAAAAATGTCTGCTTTATCATTAGAGTTCAGTGTTAACAAAAACGCTTTTTCTAGATCTTGAAGAGCCTTTTCATAGTAATTCGATTGCATATAAAGCCGAGCGCGAAGAAATAGGGCATCGAAAAAATCGGGGTCATTGGTGATAGCTTCTGTAAGATCATCAATTGAATCTTCAATTTGGTTACAGGCCCCTTTAGCAACGGCTCGTTTATATAAGCATTGGGCTTTTGCAGTAAGGTCAGTGTACAAGGGGATTGCATGGGTGAAATCCAAAATAGCTTCTTGGTTATTTTCTTTTATGAAGTATACATTGCCTCGCATACAGAAGGCATTTGCTTTTGCTGAATTGTCGGATAGTAAATCCAGAGCTAGATTAAAATCGTTTATTGCTTTATCGAGATTACCTATGTCAGCCAAACACGAACCTCTATTCAAATACGCTACACCACATGCAGAGTCTAGGGTAATAGCTGTAGTGAATAAATCGATAGCTTCTTCTTTCCTTTTGGCTTTAACTAGGGCATATCCTTTATCAACATAAGCTGTTGGATTATCAGGATCTAAAGCGATAGCCAGATTGAAATCAATCAGTGCTGGCTCGATATTACCAAGTTCGGCAAGGGCACCGGCTTTTGCAAGGAGAAGACGATACCTATATTTATTTTCTCGTACAAGAGGAAGAACTTTTGTGGCTTCATCAACAACTGCGCGGTAATCCCCCATTTGCTCCAGATTTAAAACTACACTTATAGAGTAATAAACTTCAGGATCATAAAACTCAATTTGAATCGTATTTTTGGAGCGTTTTAAGGCGGAAGGAAATTCAATTAAGTTGATGGGTAATACTATGAAGGGATGCCAGCCGCTGGAAACAGCTTCCAAATCCAATGGAAACTCCCAGGTTTTTCTATCTGTGGGCGGTAATTTAAGAACGCCGACTAATCTGTGCCAAGTAAATTCGTATGCACGAGCCAGATGACCATCCACAAATCCCAATTGAATAGGTTCTAGTGGAGGTGGGGGAGTCTTGGCCGAAAGATATTGTTTTACTGTAGCATCATCTGCTCCGTATATAAATCGTTGAGCAGTACTTGCTATTGCTGTATTAAATCCTACAAAATCATCGATATTCTCGTAGTATTCAATTTGCGGTATCCATTTACCGTTTTTAATGCGTAAAATAGTGCGCTTTGTTTGCGGAGAAATAGTGAGCGCATGATTTAATCCCAAAGGAATAACCGCACCAAAATCTTTTGTGGACGGGTTAAGAAATACAGCATAACCAAGATCATTTGTTATCAGTGTGTTATTTTTCTTGAATCTTAAAACTGCCCATTTTGCTGCCGTTACTGGAGCCAGCAAACGCTGAAGTTCTATAAGCCTTGCATTATTGATGTTATCTGGCGAGACACTGTAATCATTGTGTTCTAAGCCTAGAGCATTTAACCTTCTAGAAAATCGATTATTAAAATCAGGACCTCTTAAAAATAAACAAGCTACAAATGGGATAAGAATGCGGGTCCACGTTTCAGCGCTGATAGTTGCTTGAATAAGTTGTTCAACGGCTGTTGGGAGTTCTTTCTCATACTCAAACCATATTTGATCAACTATCTGTGAGTTATTCTCGTTATTTTGAAGTGTATAAAGATTATTAATGCAACCAATGTTTGCGGCAGCAGATGAAAAGATGTTTCCCTTATTTCGATCTCCTACGACTAGGCGCCGCTCTCGAGATGGAAGCGTAACTTTGTCATTTGAAAATAGCGCTAAATAGCTTGCTGGTAGAAAATGATGTCGTGGCATAACAGTCTCCCGCTAGAAAAGCTGAATATTTTTTTACCCTTATCACGAATATATCTGCCATCCTCTCGGATAATGGTTCTTGACCACCCCCTGCACGCGCTTGCCCCAACCGAGCGGCCAGCCGTCCACGGTGACCAGTGTCCAGCCAGCCGGGCCCTCCGCCGGGACGGATTCTCCGCCAAGGTATGCTCGTAGGGGCGGACGTCGTCCGCCCGGTTCTTCTGATGAAGATAGGTCCAGCACGTTCTTCGCCTGTCTGCGTTTCAGGAACAGCGCCAGCGGGTGGGCCGGTTCGAAGCGGTCCTTCTTGAAATTCCCGAACCACACGCCGGGATGGACGACGCGTAAATTCCCGCACTCAGGCATTTCCTCCGGCACATAGTACAGCCTCTCGCCGCGCACCCGGAACCTGTCCGCTGCGAAACCGGCCGCGAGCACATCCGCCGCGAACGCCTGCCACAGCCCCGCCTGGCCCCGGTCCATCTCTCGGAGTGATGACGCCCGCCCCGGCCCGCGAGATTTCCATTGCTCCTGCATCCGGTCTTCCCGGCGCAGCAGGCGGCAGACGAAGTGCCCCTCCCCGGTCACCCGGTGGGGGAACAGGCGCACAGCCCCGTTCAATGATTCTTTTGTTTTCTGTTTTTCGTTTTCTGCAACCCAGTCCGGGCGGCCGCGCTCGAACCCGTCGAACAAGGGCAGCATCTCCACTTCGTATTCGGGGAACTCGTCCAGAAGGGAGGCGATGACCGCCTCGTCCTCCTCCGGCGCGAACGTGCAGGTGGAATAGAGCAAGTGTCCGCCGGGGCGGACGAGTTTGGCCGCCACCCGCAGGATGTTGCGCTGGCGGACTGCACAGCCAGCCACCATCTCCGGCGACCAATCGGCGCGGGCGCCCATGTCCTTGCGGAACATGCCCTCACCCGAGCAGGGCGCGTCCACCAGCACCCGGTCGAAGAACGGACCGAACTGGTCAGCCAGCCGCTCGGGGGTCTCGTTGGTGAGCACGACGTTCCCCGCTCCCCAGCGTTCCACGTTGACCGCCAGGTGGCCGACGCGCTTGTCCTTGATCTCGTTCGCCACCAGCAGACCGCGTCCCTGCATCAGCGCGGCCAGTTGGGTGGTTTTCCCTCCCGGAGCCGCGGCCAGGTCGAGGACGCGTTCCCCCGGTAACGGGTCCAGTAACGCCGCGGCCGACATGGCAGACGGGTCTTGCAGGTAGAACAGTCCGGCGAGGTGGTAGGGATGAGTTCCAACCCCCCTCTGTCCCCCCATTTCTCCGAAATGGGGGGATGAAAGGGGGGTAAGGATGAAGGCGGAGGAAGCCCACGGCACAGATGCGCCGAGTGGGAAAGGGGAGACCTTTTGGACCTCTTCGGCGCTCAGTTTCAGCGTGTTGACCCGCAGCCCGTGGACCGGCGGCTGGGCCAGCGACTCAGCGAAGGCGGGATATTCGTTTCCGAGGAAACGGGACATGCGGTCAAGGAAGAGGGGTGGGATGGGGGGAATCTCAGGCACGGGACGATTATACCCTTACGGTCAAAAATCGCTTGAGAACACGATTTTTGGGTGCGGGTATTATATAATATCGATATGCGAATCGAAGACCTGAACTGGATGGATGTGGAAGAATATCTCAAGCACGACGACCGCCTGATCCTGGTGGTCGGGGCGTGCGAACAGCACGGCTATTTGAGCCTGCTGTCGGACGTGAAGATCCCCCTGGCGCTGGCGGACGCGGCCTCGAAACAGACCGGCATCCTGGTGGCACCGCCGGTCAATTTCGGCTCCAGCCCGTACTTCACCACCTACCCCGGCACACTCAGTCTGCGTCTCAGCACCCTGATGGACGTGGTCGAGGATATCGTCCGCTCGGCCTACGGACAGGGCTTCAAGCGCATCCTGGTGCTCAATGGTCATGGCGGCAACAGCGGACTGAAAGCCCGCCTGACGGAACTCGCCAACGAACTGCCGGGTGTACAATTCCAGTGGTATGCTTGGTGGATGTCACACAGCGTGGAAGCGGTGGCCGTGCGGCATGAGATCAAGCCCAGTCATGCCAACTGGCTGGAAGCTTTCCCGTTCACCATTGTGGGCGATTTGCCGGAGGGGGAGAAGTCTCCGCCGAGTGTGCCATCCGACATTATGGACGCGGTCACCACGCGGGAGGTCTATGGCGACGGGTCTTTTGGCGGCCGGTACCGGGTCCCAGACGAGGTGATGCAGGAAATGTTCGCTGCCTGCCTGACAGACATCCTGCATTTGCTCGAATTCGAGTCTTGACCAATCCCTGCCCAACCGCTATAATCTGTCTCCATTGATTATAGAGAAAAACTGCGACATAACAAGCGAGCGCTTAGACGGAATGTCTGAAGCGCTTGCTTTTGTGCGTCTCTAAAATGGGCGGTAGTCGCAGCCTTTTTATCAGGAAGACAGGAGTTGACCAGTGGAAACCAAGGGACTTGTTTCATTACGTATTAGTCTGGCCTCGCCGGAGACGATTCTTTCATGGTCGTATGGCGAAGTTCTCAAGCCGGAGACCATTAACTACAGAAGGCTTCGGCCTGAGAAGGATGGGCTTTTTTGCGAAGCCATCTTTGGCCCCACACGCGACTGGCAGTGCTACTGCGGTAAATACAAGAATCCCCGTTACAAAGGCATCACCTGCGACAAATGCGGCGTCGAAGTGACCCGTTCTTCGGTCCGCCGTGAGCGCATGGGACATATCACCCTGGCGACACCTGTGGCCCATATCTGGTATACACGGCGCATCCCGTCGTACCTGGGCCTGCTGCTGGATATCTCGCGCCGCAACCTGGACCGGGTGCTTTACTTCGCCCAGTACATTGTCACCTACGTGGACGAGGAAGCCCGTCAGAAGGCCCTCAAGCGCCTAGAGGACGAGATCTCTGTCTCCGAGCGTGAACAGGCGTCTGTCATTAACGGCAAGATTGCCGAGATCAAGATGGGGCGTGATCGCAGGATTGCCGAACGCGGCCAGCATATGACCGAACTGGAACGCCAGTTCGACGAGCAGACTGCTACCAAACTGGAACCTGTCATCCAGGAAGGCCAGCGCCTGGAGCGCTTCTTCCAGGATAACAAAGGCAATGTTTTGAACGAAGCCGTGGTCTTTGGCAGCACCGGCATTGTGGTGGCCGAAGCTGGTACCAAGGTCGGCGCGACGCACATCACCAAGGTCCAGAAATTCGTTGAAGAGCGCCTCGACGGAATCGAGAATGAACTCAAGGACGAGCGCCAGCGTGCTTTGGAAGCTGTCAAGATGGAAATCGCAGCCATCAAAGCGGAAGCTGATGAGCAGATGACTGCTCTGCGCAACACCCTGGAAGACCAGACCTCCTCCAACCAGGATGTGAATGCCCGCCAGCGTGATGAATTGCTGGAACTCCGCCCCTTCACCTTTATCGGTGAGACGCGCTACCGCGAACTGAAATCCCGCTGGGGACAGGTCTTCCGTGCCGATATGGGCGCCGAAGCCTTCTATGATATTCTCCGCCGCCTGGACCTCGACAAGCTGTCCGAGGAACTCTGGCATGAAGTGAAGACCACCAAGTCGAAGCAGAAGCGCAAGAAGGCCACCACCCGCCTGAAGGTTGTGGAAGCCTTCCGTCGCTCCGGCAACCGCCCCGAGTGGATGATCCTGACCGTTCTCCCGGTCATCCCGCCCGACCTGCGCCCGATGGTGCAGTTGGACGGCGGCCGCTTCGCCACCTCCGACCTCAACGATCTCTACCGGCGCGTCATCAACCGCAACAACCGCCTCAAGCGTCTGCTCGAACTCGGCGCTCCGGATGTTATTGTCCGCAACGAAAAACGCATGCTCCAGGAAGCCGTCGACAGCCTGATCGACAACTCGCAGCGTGGCAAGGCCCTCAGCCGCCGCGGCCGGCGTGAACTGCGCTCCCTGAGCGACATGCTCAAGGGTAAGAAAGGCCGCTTCCGCCGCAACCTGCTGGGCAAGCGCGTGGACTATTCCGGCCGTTCCGTGATTGTGGTTGGCCCCCAGTTGAAACTCTACCAGTGCGGCCTGCCCAAGATCATGGCGCTGGAACTGTACCGTCCGTTCGTCATTTCCCGTCTGGTTTCGCACAATTATGCGGCCAACGTTAAGGGCGCGCGGCGCTTCATCGAGCGCAACCGGCCCGAGGTCTACGAAGCGCTCGAAGAGGTCATCAAGGACCGCCCTGTCCTGCTCAACCGTGCTCCTACCCTGCACCGTCTGGGTATCCAGGCTTTCGAGCCGACCCTGATCGAAGGATCTGCCATTCAACTCCACCCGTTGGTTTGTACTGCCTTCAACGCGGACTTCGATGGCGACCAGATGGCTGTCCATGTGCCGCTTTCTGACAAGGCTGTGCAGGAAGCCCGCCGCCTGATGCTGGCTTCCAAGAACCTGCTCAAGCCCGCCGACGGCGAGCCGATCATCGGACCGTCCAAGGATATGGTGCTGGGCGTGTACTATATGACCATGATGCATACCCGCGCTCACAAGGGTGACGGGCGTGTCTTCGCTGACATGAACGAAGTGGATATGGCCTACCAGTTGGAACAGGTGGACATCCATACCAAGATCAAGGCGCGTGTCACCACCTGGTATGACGATAAAGGTAACCGCCTTCCGGAAGCCGAGACCCGTCTTCTGGACACCACCGTCGGCCGCGTGCTCTTCAACCGTATCCTGCCCGATAAGATACAATTCATCAACCGCCAGCTCGAAAAAGGCGGCGTGAAAGACTTGATCGCTGAGACATATGAGATCTATGGCCAGGATGTGACCACCGAGGTGGCTGACGATGTGAAGCGCATCGGTTTCGAATATGCTATGCGTTCCGGCACCACCATTGCGGTGGGCGACATCACCGTGCCTGATGCCAAGCAGGAGATCGTCGAGAAGGCCCTGAAGGAAGTGGAACTCGTCAATCGGGACTTCCGCCGCGGTCTGCTGACCGAGCAGGAACAGAACGAACGCGTCATCCAGGTCTGGCAACAGACCACCAATGATGTGGCCAAGGCTGTGCGCTCCGCCATGGATCCCGACGGCAACCTGTCGGTCATGGCCAGCTCCGGCGCTACGAAGGGCGGCTTCGGCCCCATCTCGCAGCTGGCGGGCATGCGCGGCCTGATGGCTGACCCATCTGGCCGCATCATCCCGCGCCCGATCCTTTCGAACTTCCGCGAAGGGTTGACCGCACAGGAATACTTCATTTCGACACACGGCGCCCGCAAGGGTCTGGCCGATACTGCTTTGCGTACGGCGGATGCCGGTTACCTGACCCGCCGCCTGGTGGATATCGCCCAGGACATCATCATCAACGAGATCGACTGCGGCACGCACGATGGCATCTTCATCCGCCGCAAGGACGATGTGGCTGGTCAGTCGCTGGCCTCCCGTCTGTATGGCCGCCTGATCGCCGAGCGTCTGCTCGATCCGAAAACGGGCGAGGTCATTGCTGAACGTGACGATATCATCGACCACGAACTGGCCCGCACCATTACCCTGAGCAACGTGGAAGAGATCAAGGTCCGCTCCGCCGCGACCTGCGAACTGACCCACGGTATCTGCGCCAAATGCTATGGTCTTGACCTTGGCCGTGGCACGATGGTGGAGATGGGGTCCGCTGTTGGTATCGTGGCGGCCCAGTCCATTGGTGAGCCGGGTACGCAGTTGACCTTGCGCACCTTCCATACCGGTGGTGTTGCGGCAGGTGGTGACATTACCACCGGTCTGCCCCGCGTGGAAGAACTCTTCGAAGCCCGCAAGCAACCCAAGGGTGAAGCGGTTGTCGCCGAGATTAAGGGCGTTGTCCGTATCATCCAATCGGATAAATATGCAGATATGCGTCTCGTCCGCGTGGAACACAGTGAAATGATCCATGATGAGTTCGATATTCCGAAAGAATGGAAGATCATGGTCAAGGACGAGGATGAGATCAAGGCTGGTGACGTAATCGCCACTCTGGAAGATGCAACCATTGTCTCCGAGAATGGTGGCCGCGTGCGCATTGAGAAGCGCAAGGTATTCGTCTCGCGTGAACAGCGTGAGGAGATGGAACACGAGATTCCCACCACCCTGCGCCTGCTCGTCCGCGACGGCGATCATGTGGAAAACGGCCAGCCGTTGACCGAAGGCTCGCTCAACCCGCACCGCGTACTGCGCGTTCAGGGACGTGAAGCCTGCCAGATGTACCTGCTCTCCGAGATCCAGAAAGTGTACCGCTCGCAGGGCCAGAACATTCATGACAAGCACTTCGAGGTCATTATCCGCAAGATGATGGGTAAGGCTCAGGTCACCCGCCCGGGAGACACCAAGTACCTGCCTGGTGATGCTGTGGACCGCCTCGAGATCAAACGTGTCAACGAACAGCTCCTTACCGAGGGCAAACAGCCTGCCAAGTTCCATGAGCTACTGCTGGGCGTAACCAAGTCATCCCTCAGCACCGACTCGTTCCTCTCGGCTTCATCCTTCCAGCACACCATCAAGGTGTTGGCGGGGGCGGCCATTGGTTCTGCCACCGATCCGCTCTACGGCCTCAAGGAGAATGTCATCATCGGCAAGCTCATCCCCGCCGGGACGGGTTTCACCCACGGACGTTTCCAGGCTGTCGAGAAGGCGCTTGAACAGGCCGGTTCCTCGCAGTGGACAGAAATCCAGGATACCGGTTCGGCAGACTAACGGTCCGGATTGTTTCGACAGGGCAGCCAACAGGCTGCCCTGTTTTTGTTTCTTTCGGGGGATTGTATGAAAATCTACAAAATTATAAGATGTAAGTTAAGAGGAGAACCCAATGAAAAGATATGCTTTCACTTCCCTGGTTTTATTGGCGCTTGTTCTTTCTGCTTGCAATCTGCCCACTGCAACTGGTGGACAGCCCGCAGGTCCGGGGGCAGAAGCTACCCGGATGGCCGAGTCTGTGGCGCAGACTCTGGCTGCTGCCATGAGCCAAATGCCGCCTGCCACGGTCACCCCATCCTTGACCCCGGAACCGAGCGCCACCTTTACGCCCAGTGTTCCCACTGTCAGCGTTTCCAGTGAAACAAACTGCCGCACTGGTCCTGCCATTGGTTACGACCTGATTAGCAAGCTTGTGCCGGGTCAGACTGCCGAAGTGATTGGGCGTGATACGTATGGGAATTACTGGGTCATTAAGAATCCGGGCGGCGCGACCCCTGCTTTTTGCTGGTTGTGGGGCGAGTATGCTACTGTAAGTGGTGATTGGCAGTCGTTGCCCGTGTTCGATACGCCACCCACTCCTACTCCGGCGCCTGGATTCTCTGTAAGTTACCTGTCCACAGTCACCTGCACGGGGGTGTATGCTTTCCGCTTCCAAATTACCAATACCGGTGCGATTACTTGGAATTCGTACAAGATCGATATTTCAGACCCATCCACAGCGACTAATACTACATTTACAGACGATTACTTTACTGACTATACCGGTTGTGGCCCGTTTGCGAACCAGCTCCAAGACCTGGAGAACGGCGAGGTGGGCGTAGCGGGGAACTGGAATACTGGCCTGCTAACATATAATCCTGCCGGGCACACCATCACGGCCACATTCACTCTTTGTCCGCAGAATGGTATGTTAGGAACATGCAGTACCAAAACCATTACATTTACTCCGTAGGGTTTATAAGGCAACCGACAGGTTGCCTTATTTTTTTGTCGAAAGGAGATACTTATGAAAAGAAGATACAGTATTTTGGTTCTTTCGATGGTTCTCTGCCTGATCTTATCTTGCAACATTGCCGGAAATATTCCCGCTACTGATACTGACGCAACAGGGGAAGCGACGCTCGATTCACAGGCGGCCATCGACCAGGCTGTGGCTGAAACCATGACCGCGATTGCTGGTGTTCCGTCTGTCGGGCTGGATGTTACCCCTACTTTCACACCCAGTCTTGAGGGCGTTACAGTCAGTGTGTCGGTTGATACAAATTGCCGGACGGGGCCTGGTACGGCGTACGACATCTTGGGAGCTTTGCTCGTAGGTCAAACTGCAGATGTGGTTGGACGCAGCGCCAATAGCGATAATTGGATCATCCAACTACCATCCAATCCGGCCATTATCTGCTGGGTCTGGGGGCAATATGCCACAGCGGTTGGGGACACATCGCAGTTGCCAATCTTTGACACACCACCTACACCCACGCCATCCATCTCTTTTACAGTCTCCTATGTCGGACTCGTCGGTCCCTGCGGAGGAGGCCAGTATACCCTGCGGTTCCTGATCAACAATACCGGCAGCCTGACCTGGGAATCGGTCCGCCTTGACATCGTTGACAACACAACTGCCACCACACTTACCCACCAACGTGACTTCTTCCGCTCTTTTCTCCCTGGTTGTTCCCTGGGAGATTTCAACTACAACTTTGAGCCTGGAGAGTCTGGAGAAACGGCTAATGTTAATCCCGGCCAGTTTACCTACGACCCGACCGGTCACAGCATTACTGCCACGATCACCGTCTGCGAGACCGACGGCATGGGCGGGCAGTGCATGTCAAAAACACTTAACATCACGCCATAAAGTTTCAGGGCGGCCAACTGGCCGCCCTTCTTAGGGCTTTCTCAAAGTAAGAGGCCGAGAGCTTCATCTGGGTGGGCGGCGAAG
>CAZRCR010000018.1:0-11366 GCA_964598615.1 uncultured Anaerolinea sp. | reverse complement strand
AGGTTGTGCGCCGTTGATCTCAGTCAAGGTACCACGCCTCTGGTAATACTCAATCAGGGGTGCAGTCTGAGCAAAATAGACCTGGATGCGGCGAACGACGGTTTCAGATTTATCGTCATCCCGTTGATAAAGTTCAGAACCGTCAATATCGCACACACCCGCCATTTGAGGAGGGTTGTGCTTCTCATGGAAAACATGGCCCTGTGCCCGGCATGTCCAACGCCCGCTCAAGCGCTCGATGAGCACTGATTCTGCTGCCGTGATGTAGGGGACATAGTTAACGGTCCCACCAAATTCGGCCAGCAATTTCTCTAGGGCTTCGGCCTGCACGGTGGTGCGAGGAAAGCCATCGAGAAGCGCCCCTCTCTTGCAATCAGGCCGGGAAAGGCGGTCGCGGATCATGGCGATGGTCACATCATCGGGCACAAGTTCACCCTTCGTTATGAAGGATTGGGCCAATTTTCCAAGTTCGGTTCCGTTTTTAATGTTCTCGCGGAACAGGTCTCCAGAGGAAACATGCGGCAGGCTGGCAGTTTCAGCCAGAATTTTCGCCTGGGTGCCTTTGCCTACGCCGGGAGGTCCGAGAAGAACGATATAAACAGGCATATCAATCTATTTGATGAGTTTAGCATCGTCGTAGCCGTGCAGTTTGAGTTCAGCGTCGATGTTCATGAAAGTATCACGCACCACGCCAACGACAATGAGCAGACCAGATGATGTGGTTAAGAAGATGGTTGATGAATTACCGGTGCTTAAGTTGAAAGCGCCTAGAACCAGACCGATCAGATAAGGCAGGATAGCTACCACGCCGAGGAAGAATGCCGCAGGCAAGGTGATACGGCGCTGAACCTTGGTCAGGTACTTCTGAGTGGGGGCTCCGCGGTTGACGCCAGGAATCTGGGCACCTTGCTTCTTCAGGTTCTCACCATAGTTCTGCTGTGTAAAGAGAACATCGGTGTAGAAGAAGGAAAGAACGACCACGAAGACAAAGTACAACACCCAGTAGATCCAGGAGTTCGTACCAGTGCCGCTGAAGATATTCTGCATCCCGGTAGCAAACTTGACCACGCCTTCGTTGGAGGAGCGAAGCATCCACCCCGCCACAAGGGTGGGGAATTGGAGCATGGCGCTGGCAAAGATCAGAGGAATCATGCCTGCCAGGTTGACCATCAACGGCAGGGTGCCCTTGACCGGCATGGACATGCGATTGCCTACGCGGCGTCCCGGATACATGACCGGCACATTGCGGCGTCCTTGCTGAACATACACGATGGCAAAGATAACCGCCACCATCACGACCACCATGGCCAACACAAGAATCCAACCATTTTGTTTGTCCAGAAGCAGGCTACCGAAGTTCTGCGGAATCTTGGCGACAATACCGGCGAAGATGATCAGGGACAAGCCCTGGCCGCGGATACCGTATTCCGAAATCAACTCACCCAGCCAGATGGCAAACATCGTGCCACCAACCATGGAAAGGAGGATAGCCAGCGATGGGAGCCACATATCAGCCGTAAAACCGAAGGGAACGATCTGGGTCGAGGAATAGGAGTTGATCAGGTTGATCTGTCCAAAAGCGGAGAGAGCAGCCATCGGGACAGCCAGATAGTACGTCCACTTTTCCTGCAATTTCCGGCCTTCACGCGGGTCTTCTTCCATGCGACGCTGCAATGCCGGGAAGATGGGCACTAACAGTTGGATAATGATCTGCGCCGTAATGTACGGGTAGACGCCCATGGAGAGGAGCGAGAACGTGGACACGGTGCCGCCAGAGAGAAGGTCCAGAAAGGCAAAGAAACCCGAGCTGCTGTTTTGCACCAACTGCTTGAGAGCTTCCGTGTCAATTCCGGGCACCGGGATGTTGGCCGCCAGGCGGAAAACGATCAACAGCGCCAGCGTAATCAACAGCTTGCGGCGGATGTCTTGCGACTTCCAGATATAGCGCCATCCCGTGAATGCGTTTTTCATAAGGTCTCCTCGTGAAAACGAGTTAGGCGATCAATTCCACAGTGCCACCCGCGGCCTCGATCTTGCTCTTGGCACTGGCGGTGATACGATGAACACGCACCTTGAGAGCGGCTTTGATCTCGCCGCGGCCAAGAATCGCCACTGGATTGCGCGGGTCGCGCAACAGGCGAGCCTGTTCGAGAGTTTCGGGGGTCACTTCAGCATTAGCCTTGAAACCGGTCAACTGGTCGAGGTTGACTTCGTTGAAAGTGGTTTCGTAAGGCGGGGTAAAGCCTTTACCACGCACGAACGGCAAACGACGGAAGAAAGGCAGGTTACCACCTTGACGATAGAGGCGTCCGCCTTCACCGGTGCGGGAATTCTGGCCCTTGGTACCACGACCAGCGGTTTTACCCTGACCGGCAGAGATACCGTGACCAACACGCTTGCGATCATGTTTGGCCCCGGGATTGGGTTTCAAATCGTTCAGTTTCATCTTGATCCCTATTCTTCAATACGAATCATGTGGATGACTTTGGCCAGCATCCCGCGCAGGGCAGGAGTGTCCTTGTGTTCCACAGTCTGGTGCAAGCGACGCAAACCAAGTGCGCGCACGGTCGTCTTCTGGGGTTCCGGGAAGCCAATCGGGCTACGCACCAAAGTCACTTTGATGGTCTTGCCTTCAGCCTTTTTAGCCATGTTTCTTTCTCCTTTCCCAGTACGGCAGGAGTTCTTCAACCGGCTTGCCGCGCCGGGCAGCTTCTTCCTGAGGCGACTTGAGCGACTCAAGAGCCTGGAGTGTGGCCTGGACGGAGTTCAACACATTCGAGGAACCAAGCGATTTTGTCAGGATGTCGTGAATGCCTACTGCTTCGAGAACGGCACGCACACCACCACCAGCAATAACGCCGGTACCGGGGGAGGCCGGTTTCAGCAGGATGACAGAGCCACCCACTTTACCAACAACCTGGTGCGGGATGGTTGATCCAGCCAGGTAGACCTGGTGCAAATTCTTGCGGGCACGCTCAGTGGCTTTGCGCATGGCATCGGGCACCGCATTGGCTTTGCCAACGCCCATGCCCACTTTGCCGTGGTTGTCACCCATGATAAGCGTCACACGGAACTGGAAACGGCGACCACCCTTCACCACTTTCGCCACGCGGGCGATTTCGATGACGCGCTCATCCAGAGATTCAGTTTGTCCTTCGAGGACCTGTTGTTCGGTGTAATCCAACATTATGCTCTCCAATCAGGCCTAGAACTCCAGGCCGCCTTCGCGAGCGCCATCGGCCAGGGCCTTGATACGGCCAGTGTATTTGAAACCACCGCGGTCAAAGACAACCGCCTGCACGCCTTTATTCTTGGCACGCTCGGCAACCGTTTTACCGACCAGTTTTGCCTGTTCGGACTTTTTCAGACCCTTCATCTGGCTGCGCAGTTCCTGATCAACAGTCGAGGCCGATGCAATCGTGTGCCCGAGCTGATCATCGATCACCTGGGCATAGATCCCAGACAGGCTGCGGAAGACACTCAGGCGCGGGCGCTGTGAAGTTCCGGCAATGTGCTTGCGAACACGCTCATGCCGCCGAATACGAGCTTCGGAACGAGATGTTTCTGCCATAGTTTACTTCGCTGCCTTTCCGGCCTTGCCAGCCTTGCGCCGAATCTTCTCGCCCTGATAGTGCAGGCCTTTGCCATGATATGGCTCGGGCGGGCGGACGTTGCGAACATTCGCAGCAGTCTGACCAACCAGTTCCTTGTCGAAACCGCGCACATACACCAAGCGGGCTTTCGCTTCAACATCGAAAGTAATCCCCGCGGGCGGTTCCATTTCCACGGGATGGGAATATCCCATGTAGAGGACCAGGTTCTTGCCATTCAGTTCAGCACGATAACCGACGCCTTCGATTTCAAGAACACGCTCAAAACCGGCGCTAACGCCGTGAATCATATTCGCGAGTACGGCACGCGTGGTGCCATGCAGGGCGCGTTCAGCAGGCTTGTCAGAATTGCGGGTAATGACAAGTTGGCCATTCTCCATCGCAATCCCAATCAACGGGGAGAAATCACGCTGCAATTCGCCTTTCGGACCCTTGACGCGGATGTTCATACCATTGATATCCACCTGCACCCCTGCCGGGATGACTACAGGCATACGTCCAACACGAGACACTTTAATCCTCCTCTCTTACCAGACCTTGCAGAGGATCTCGCCGCCAACATTGAGCTGGCGGGCACGCTGCCCGGTCATAATTCCCTTGGGCGTGGACAGGATGGCTACACCAATACCTGACAGCACCCAGGGAATTTCCTGTTTCTTGGTGTAAACGCGGCGGCCGGGACGGCTGACGCGTTCCAGCCCGGAAATGACCGCTTTGCGTTCACGGCGTTCGCCGATGTACTTGATCTTCAACCGCAGGACCTTCTGGTCCGGGCGTTCTCCATCAGCAACTTCGTAATTCTCCAGATAGCCTTCTTCCTTCAGGATCTTGGCAATTTCCGCCTTGACCTTCGAGAAAGGCATGGCCGTCATCGCCTGGCCGCTCATCACGGCATTGCGGATGCGGGTCAACATATCAGCAATCGGATCAGATACGCTCATGTCCTACCTCCACCGGCTACCACGACGACTTCATAACGCCGGGGAGTTTCCCCTCCAGCGCAAGTTCGCGGAAGCAAATCCGGCACAAACCAAAACGACGCATATAACCGCGGGGGCGGCCACAGCGCATGCAGCGATTACGCACGCGGTGCGCATACTTGCGGCGGGCTTCACGATACTTCATGCAAGTGCTAGCCATAGTTACGCTTCCTTCTTGTACGGCATGCCCAGCAATTGCAACATCAGCCGTGCATGGTCGTCAGATTTGGCTGTGGTCACGATGGTGACCTCCATGCCTCTTAGCTTGTCGATCTTGTCGTACTCGATCTCCGGGAAGATCAGTTGATCCTTCAGACCGAGGGTGTAGTTGCCGCGTCCATCGAAAGCATCCGGGGAAACACCGCGGAAGTCGCGCACGCGCGGCAGGGCAATGTTGACCAGACGGTCAAGGAATGCCCACATCTTGTCGCCGCGCAAGGTCACTTTCGTGCCAATGATGCGGCCTTCGCGCAGTTTGAAGTTCGCGATGCTCTTGCGGGCTTTGGTCATGACCGGTTTCTGACCGGCAATGGTGGTCATATCGCCCATGGCGGCTTCGAGAGCCTTGGCGTTGTCCTGTTCGCTGCCGAGACCGATGTTAAGCACAATCTTCTCGATGCGCGGAACCTGCATGATGTTCTCATACTGGAACGCCTTCAGCAGGGCCGGGACAACTTCCTTTTGATAACGTTCTTGCATTCTATTCATAAGTCACTGCTCCACCGGCGTTAGTCGATCAGCGCCTGGCATTTTTTGCAGACGCGGTGCGCGCCGCTTTCGTCGCGCTGGACGCCGACACGGGTCGGTTCGTTGCACTTCGGGCAAACCAGCATAACGTTCGAAATATCGAACGGGGCTTCGAACTTGATGCGGCCCGGGTTGACATTGCGTCCGGCCTGGGTCTGCACCTGGCGCTGATGCTTGGTGTGAATATTCGCACCTTGCACAACCACGCGCTTCTCTTCCGGCAGGACCTTGATGACCTCACCGCGCTTGCCCTTATCTTCCAGTTTGCCGCTGATTACTTCAACGGTATCGCCTTTACGAATCTTGACGTTCATCGTTCGCTCCTCAACTGGCCTAGAGAACTTCCGGGGCCAGCGAAACAATCTTCATGTAGCCTTTTTCACGCAGTTCGCGTGCAACCGGCCCAAAGATGCGGGTACCCTTGGGGTTCTCACCGTCATTGTCCAGGATAACCGCAGCATTGTCATCGAAGCGGATGTAAGAACCGTCCTCGCGGCGCCACTCCTTGGAGCAACGGACAATCACTGCTTTTACAATTTCGGACTTCTTGACCGAACCCTGCGGCGCGGCGGACTGCACGGCACCCACGACAACATCACCAATGGCTCCATACTTACGAGTGGAACCACCCATGATGTGGATGACCAGGATCTCACGCGCGCCGGTGTTATCGGCGATCTTAAGACGAGACTCAGTCTGGATCATGGCTACGCCTCCACGCCGGAATCCGCGGTGCGGCTTTCGCGCTTGACGATCGCCTCGACCACCCAACGCTTCTCGCGCGACATCGGGCGGCTTTCCACGATCTGGACCTGGTCACCGATCTGGCAACCCAGTTCATCGTGCGCCTTGACACGCTTGCTGGTATGAACGACCTTCCGGTAGAGCGGGTGCTGGTACGTCCGGCTGATCTCCACCACCACAGTCTTGGTCATTTTATTGCTGGTGACAACACCAATGATGCGACGACGGTTATTCATGCTTCACCTTCCTGTACAGCCGTCTTGGTGCTCTCTCGCAGGATGGTCTCCATACGAGCGATGTCGCGGCGCAAAATGCGCAAGCGGCTGGTATCGGTCAACTGGCCGGTAACCTGCTGGAAGCGGAGTTTCATCAACTCATCGCGGCTATCCAACAGTTTAGCCTGGATTTCATCAACAGACAGTTTGCGGATCTCGTCTACTTTCATGCCTGCTCTCCTGCAACAACATCATAGCGGGCAATGATCTTTGTCTTGATCGCGAACTTGCGCTTGGCCAGGTTCAACGCTTCACGAGCGGTCGCCTCGTCCAAGCCGCCCACTTCGAACATCACACGGCCCGGCCTCACAACAGCAACCCAGTATTCCACGCCGCCTTTTCCTTTACCCATGCGGGTTTCAGGTGGTTTGCGAGTATAGGGTTTATCCGGGAAAATGCGGATCCAGACCTTGCCGCGGCGCTTCATGGCATGGACAATTGTACGGCGGGCAGCCTCGATCTGGCGGGCGGTCACCCACCCCGGCTCCGTGGCCTGCAGGCCGAATTCGCCGAAGGACACTTCCACGCCACGCGATTCCTTGCCCTTCATGCGACCGCGCATCTGCTTTCGGTACTTGACACGTTTTGGCATTAACATAGCATCAACCTCACTCCACAGACGCCTCGTCTACTCACTTACGTAGACGCCTTCGGTCGTCTCAACTTTTTCTTCCACCTCGGTCTTCATTTCACCGTGGTAGACCCAAACCTTGATGCCAATCTGGCCGTAGGTCGTGGTGGCTTCCGTGCGGGCGAATTCAATATCCGCACGCAGCGTTTGCAGCGGAACACGTCCATCACGCAGCCAAACAGTACGGGCCATTTCTGCACCAGCCAGACGACCGGCGCATTCGATCTTGATACCCTGTGCGCCCTGGCGCATGGCCTGCTGAATAGCACGTTTCATAGCGCGGCGGTAGCTGATGCGGCGCTCGAGCTGGTCAGCGATATTGGCTGCAACCAGGAAAGCATCGCAATCGGGAGCCTTGATTTCCTTGATATCCAGGTCGACCTTCTTGCCAGTCAAACCTTCCAAGGCAATGCGAATTTTCTTGATACCTTCGCCTTTGCGGCCGATCAGGATGCCCGGCTTGGCAGTGTACACTGACACTTTCAATTTGCCCGGGAAACGTTCCACGTCAACACGGGAGACGCCCGCGCGACCGGATTCTTTGCGGATCATGTCGCGAATGGCGAAATCCTGCGAAAGTTGTTCGCGGTATTGAGCGCCTTCAGCGAACCAGCGACCACGCCAGTCCTTATTGACATTCAGGCGAAATCCAATCGGATGAACTTTGCGACCCATAAGATCTCCTTCGTCCTTTCTTTGCCTAGGCGCCTTCGCGCTCGTGCAGAATAACAGTTACGTGAGAAGAGCGGCGGAAGATCGGTTTGAAGCGACCGCGCGCCCCGAAGCGACGCCACTTGCGAGTGGGAGCTTCGTCGGCAAAGATCTTCTGAATATACAGGTCGTCACGGCTAACGCCGAAGTTTTCCTCGGCATTGGCAACCGCAGAAGCCAGCAGTTTCATCACAGGCTGGGCGGCACGCTGGGGCATGAAGCGCAGGATCTCAAGCGCCTTCACGGCGTCTTTCCCACGCACCAAGTCAACAACCAGGCGCACTTTCTGGGCCGGGATGGGCAGGAAACGAAGTTGTGCACGAATATCGTGAGCCATGTTTCCTCCTAAGCCTTCGACGACTTCTCAGCCGCCATATGGCCGCGGAACAGTCGGGTGGGAGCGAACTCGCCAAGCCGGTGACCGACCATATTCTCAGTGATGTAAATCGGTACGTGACGGCGTCCATCATGGATCGCAATGGTGTGTCCCACCATCTGCGGGAAGATAACGCTGGCACGGCTCCAGGTGCGAATGACTTTCTTTTCGCCCTTCTGGTTCATCGCTTCGATTTTCTTGAGAAGTTTCGGGGCAATGAACGGGCCTTTTTTCAATGAACGAGACATATTTGCTTACCTCGCTTACTCTCAGCGCCTAGCGGTTGGACTTGCTGCGGCGGCGCACGATGTACTTATCCGACGTCTTATTGCGGCGGGTCTTATAACCACGCGCCGGACGACCCCAGGGGGTCTTCGGCCCGGGCATACCAGCAGGCTGGCGGCCTTCACCACCACCATGCGGGTGATCACGCGGAGTCTGCGCCGTACCGCGAACGGTCGGGCGGATGCCCATGTGGCGCTTGCGACCGGCCTTGCCGAGTTTCACATTGCTGTGATCCACGTTGCCAACCTGGCCGATCGTGGCATAGCAGCTCTGACGAACCAGGCGGACTTCGCCCGATGGCAGGCGAACCTGGGCATATTCGCCCTCTTTCGCCAACAACTGGGCCGAACCGCCAGCGGAGCGAACCAACTGCCCGCCCTTGCCTTCTTTCAGTTCGACATTGTGAATCAGCGTGCCAACAGGGATATTCGCCAGCGGCAGGCTATTTCCGGGACGGATTTCGGCTCCCGGTCCAGAGAGCACCGCATCCCCGACTTTGAGACCGAGCGGAGCGACGATATAGCGTTTCTCACCGTCGGCATAGGTCAACAGGGCCAAGCGTGCAGTCCGGTTCGGATCGTATTCGATGGCAGCGACTTTGGCGGGAATCCCGCGCTTGTCACGCTTGAAG
Source organism: uncultured Anaerolinea sp. (assembly GCA_964598615.1). Lineage (GTDB taxonomy): Bacteria > Chloroflexota > Anaerolineae > Anaerolineales > Villigracilaceae > UBA877. Next base: position 2,375 of record CAZRCR010000018.1, on the reverse strand, counting down.
TCCACGATGCGGATGAACCGACGGTTGCCACCGCCTTGGTGACGAACGGTCACACGACCATGGACATTGCGGCCACCGTGGCCACGTCGGGCAATGATCAGGCTCTTTTCCGGCGTGGACTTGGTGATTTCTTCAAAGGTATAGCCAGTCATCCCCCGCTGACCGGGCGTAACCGGTTTATACTTTTTGACAGCCATTACTTCACCCCTTCGAACATCTCGAGGGTGCTTCCCTCGGCCAGGGTAACGATCGCTTTCTTGAAACCTGCATCACGGATGAGCAGGCGGCGATTGCGACGGCGGCTGCGCTTTCCAGCCGTATTGATAATATTCACACGGACAACCTTGACGTCGAACAGCTTCTCAAGAGCGTCTTTCACCAACGTGCGAGTGGCATCTTCCTGCACCTCGAACGTATATTGGCGCAACTTGCTGGACTGGTAGTTCGACTTCTCGGTGACCAGCGGGCGGCGAATTACATCATAAATCGTTGTCATGCTGCCCTCCTACACCAGGAACGACTTCAACACATCCAAAGCCTTGAGAGGCAGGACGAGTTTGTCATAACCGAGGAGATCCCGGACATTCAAGTAGCTTGCGATCAGCAATTTGGCATCCGGGAGATTATTGGTTGAGCGGGCGACCACATCGTACGCCGCGTCTTTTTCGGCGATCAGAACAAGGGCGCTCGCGTCGCCAACCAATGCATTCAGAGCCTGAGCCATCAGACGAGTCTTCGGCTCGGCCAGGACCAGTTCATCCACGAGGACCACACCTGCCTCAGCCGCTTTGGCGGTTAGGGCAGAGCGCAGTGCAGCCCGGCGCATCTTAATCGGCATGTGCTGGGTGTACTTGCGAGGACGCGGGGTATGAATCTTGCCGCCATGGACCCAGTGCGGAGCGCGCGTAGAGCCCTGGCGAGCACGACCGGTTCCCTTTTGCTTCCAGGGCTTCTTACCACCACCGGAAACCTCACTGCGGGTCTTGGTTTTATGCGTGCCCAAGCGAGCATTCGCCATTTGTTGGACAAAAGCCTGGTGCATCAAATCCACATTTACAGGGGCTTCAAAAATCTCGGCGGGCAGTTCGACCGTCTTGACTTTTTCGCCCTTCATGTTGAAAACATCTGCTTTCATAGTACCTGTGCTCCCATACTCCGCGCTTACTGCTTGCGCGCGTCCTGAATAATGACCAGGCCGCCTTTGGGGCCGGGCACGGCGCCATGAACGCCAAGCAGGTTACGTTCCGCATCCACCAGGACAACTTTCAAACCCTGGACAGTGACGCGATCGTGACCCAAATGGCCGGGACGACGTGAACCTTTGAACACGCGACCGGGGGTCGTGGTCGACCCGTTCGAACCGGGAGTGCGGATACGGTCAGAAGCACCATGAGTTCGCTTTGCTTCCGCAAAATGATGGCGCTTGATGACACCCGCGAAACCCTTGCCTTTGCTGGTGCCAACGACATCGACACGCTCGCCCACGCTGAAAATGTCAACAGTGACTTTATCGCCGGTCTTGTACTCGGCTTTCTTCAGGCGGAACTCGCGCAAAAAACGCAGTGGAGGCAACTCATTGCTCTTCAAGTGTCCCAATTCGCCTGAGGTCAGGCGCTTGGGAGCAACTTCGGCAAATCCAAGTTGCACCGCTGCGTAGCCTTCTTTCTCCGGAAGGCGTACCTGCGTAACATAGCAAGGCCCAGCTTCAATGAGAGTTACTGGTACAGCCGCACCATTCTCATCGAAGATCTGGGTCATTCCGATCTTCTTGCCAATCAGCCCTTTCAACATACTCGGTTTTCTCCTTCTAAAGATTTTTCGAGACTGTCAACCGGGGCTTCGGTTGCATCATCTCGGTCACAGCACAGTCAACCAGCCTGCCGCGGCACACAGGATTGTTGGGCCTACGAACAGAGTAGTTCTTGTGCTGCCTATCCAGTCTAACTGGCCTGACCATTCCAACTGTCAGACCAGTTAGACGAACAGACATATAACGAATTACTAGATTTTGATCTCGATATCCACACCCGCAGGCAGGTTGAGGCGCATCAACATGTCAATCGTTTTCGAATCTGGATCAAGAACATCGATCAGGCGATTGTGCGTGCGAATCTCGTAATGCTCATGCGAGTCTTTGTCAATGAAAGTCGAGCGCCGAATTGTAAACCGTTCTGTCTTTGTTGGCAAGGGTACTGGGCCAACCACGTGGGCGCCGGACCGTTCAGCGGTTTCGACAATCCGCTTGGCAGACTGGTCGAGAACGCGGTGATCATAAGCCTTAAGGCGGATGCGGATCTTTTGCTTCGTCATATCAATCTACCTATGCGATAATCTTGGTGATGACACCCGCACCGACGGTCAGACCGCCTTCACGG
>CAZRCR010000017.1:0-11459 GCA_964598615.1 uncultured Anaerolinea sp. | reverse complement strand
GCACGCCGCAGTTCCCGGCCAGCGACCTCGACCGGGCCGTCTCGCGCGACGGCGGCATGTGGAATGCCTTCACCTACATGGACTGGACGACCTACCTCGAGACCATGCCAGCCGAAAAGATCGATCTGGCCCTGCGCCTAGAAGCCGACCGTATGGTCAACAGCCTGTACGACCCCAAAGAAGTGGCTTCCGAACGCACCGTGGTCATGTCGGAGCGGGAAGGCAGCGAGAATGACCCGCAGTTCCTGCTCTACGAAGCCGTCCAGCACGCCGCTTTCCGCGTCCACCCGTACCATCACGAGATCGTCGGCGACATGGCCGACCTGCGAACGATGACCCGCGACGACCTCTACCGCCACTACCGCACCTACTACATCCCCAATAACGCCGTCATGAGCATAGCCGGGGATTTCAAAACATCCGAAATGCTGGCCCGCATCGAGCAACTCTTTGCCCCCATCCCAGCAGGACAAACCCCGCCCCGATTGGCGCGGCCTGAACCGCAAGCCTGCGGCGAGACCCGGATCACGGTCGAAGGCCCGGGCGAGACCACTTTTGTGCAGATCGCCTATCACGCCCCCGCTGCCAACGATGCGGACTTCTTCCCCGTCACCGTGCTCGACAGCCTGCTGGCCGGCCCGAGCAGCCTGAACATGTTCGGCGGCGGAGGGAACTCCAACAAGACATCCCGTCTCTACCGCGCTCTGGTGGACAAGGAACTGGCAGTGGGCGTCAGCGGCGGATTGAACGCCACCATCGATCCGTACCTGTACGTGGTCAACATTACCGTCCATCCGCAACGCAAGCCCGAGGAAGTGCTGACCGCCTTCGACGCCGAAATCGAGCGCATCTGCACCGAGACTGTCCCGGCAGCCGAGATTGCCCGAGCCATCAAACAGGCGCGCGCCCTGTTCGCCTACGGCACCGAAAGCATCACCAACCAGGCCTTCTGGCTCGGCCACGCCGAAATGTTCGCCACCTACAACTGGTTCCTGACCTACCTCGATAAGTTGGAGAAAGTCACCCCGGCGCAAATGCAAAAAGCCGCCCGGAACTACCTTCGCCCGCAGAACCGCGTGGTGGGCGTGTACCTGCCAAAGTGAGGTGCCCAATGAAGACCGACCATCACTCCCTGCCCGGCCCCGACGATATCACCCGTGTAACCTTGCCCAACGGCATCACCGTGCTGGCGCGCCCCAACTTCAACAGCCCCTCCGTGATCATCGGCGGGTACCTGCACGCCGGAAGCATCTTCGATCCTGCTGAAAAGCTCGGGCTGGCCAATTTCGCTGCCCTGTCGCTCCTGCGTGGCACCGAACGGCGCGACTTCCAGAAGATCTTCGATGATCTCGAATCGGCCGGAGCCGGTCTGTCCTTCAGCGCCGGAGGCCACACCGCCGGGTTCACTGGCCGCGCCCTCACCGAAGACCTGCCTCTCCTGCTTGGCCTCGTCAGCGAGGCCCTTCGACAGCCAGTCTTTCCCGAAGGCCCGGTGGAACGCCTGCGCGCCCAGCTACTGACCGGTCTCTCCCTGCGCGCCCAGGACACCGCTGACATGGCTTCCCTGACCTTCGACCAGATACTCTTCGAAGGACATCCCTACGCCCTGCCCGATGACGGCTGGCCCGAGACCATCCAGGTTATCACCCGCCGTGACCTGGAGGACTTCCACCGGCGCATCTACGGGCCGCGCGGCATGGTTATCGCCGTGGTGGGCGGCGTGGAGCCGAAGAAGGCCATCGAACAGGTGGCTGCCGCCCTTGGCGATTGGGACAACCCGTCCCAGCCCGAGCCGCCCTCCCTGCCTGAATACCAACCCTTGAAAAAGGCCGTCACTCGCAAGGTGAAGATTCCCGGCAAATCCCAGGCCGACCTCGTGATCGGCACCTGGGGCCCACCAAGAAAGAACCCGGACTTCTTCCCGCTCTCGCTCGGCAACTCCATCCTGGGCCAGTTCGGCATGGCCGGTCGCATCGGTGATGTGGTACGCGAAAAATCCGGGCTGGCCTACTATGCCTCCTCGTCCCTGAATCTAGGCATCGGCCCCGGCTCATGGGACGTGAGCGCAGGCGTCAACCCGGCCAACGTCCAGAAGGCACGCGACCTGATCTGCAAGGAATTGGCCCGCTTCGTGGAAAAAGGCGTCAGCGCCGAGGAACTGGATGACAGCCAATCCAACTTTGTGGGCCGCCTGCCGCTCTCGATGGAATCGAACGGCGGCGTACTCAATGCCTTGCTGAACATCGAACGCTACGACCTTGGCCTCGATTACTACCGCCGTTACCCGGACCTGGTGCGGGCTGTCACACCCGAGGAAGTATTGACCACCGCCCGCAAGTACCTGAACCCCGACGTGCTGGCCATCGCCATCGCGGGACCGTAAAAAAAGAAATGGCCCTCAAAACCGGTATCGACCTGATCGAAATCCCCCGCATCCAGTCCGCGCTCGATCGCCACGGCGAACGCTTCCTGAAGCGCGTCTTCACAGACATGGAGATCGCCGAATGCCGCGGCCTGGCCGAAGCGCTGGCCGCCCGGTTTGCCGCCAAGGAGGCTACCGTCAAGGCGCTTGGCACCGGCATCGGGCCGGTCTCCTGGCTGGAAGTCGAAACCCGCCACCGTCCATCCGGGGAACCCTACCTGGTGCTATACGGCCGGGCGGAGGCGGTGGCAAAGTCGCTGGGATTGACCGAGTGGGCGGTCAGCTTGAGCCACAGCAAAGAAATGGCCACCGCAGTGGTTGTCGCTACGGGTTGATACAGAAAACCGGTCCCTTGCAGGACCGGTTTTCTGTATTGTTTGCTGATCGCCACGGCCGTTGCGCGGCGAGGTGCTCAGGCGGATTTCCCCCTCTGGGCATGAATCAAACGGCAATCAGTTCTTTTCTTCGGTGCCGATCCAGAGATGACCCGGCAGGATGGCACGGTTGGCGCGCACGGCCACTTTCCCGGCTCGTGCGTCCACAAACTCGGGGCGGGGTTCCACCAGCATGGACGGGTGGACCAGGCAGAGGTCCGGGATGAGACCGTACTTTTGACGATAATAATCAGCAGCGCGTTCCACCTTGGAATTCAGGGCGGTGCGGGGATCGTTGTCAAACCAGAGCATTCCAGTATTCATTGCAAACTCCTTTTGTTTGAATGAGGGCGAACTTTGTTTCGTCCTGCTAATCGAACGGCGGCAGCCAGAACTTGAGCCAATTGCCGGACTGGGCCAAACCGAACTGTGTACCCGGATAGAGCGCCGCCGGGTTGGCTTGCGTACCTTCCAACAGGGTATAAGCCATCTGGTAATTCTTGATTTGGCCCAACACACGGGTGGTGAAATAATCGAGCCATGTTTGCATCCGGTCGAGCCGCCCGGGGTTGACCGTAACCACCGGCCAGACATGCCCAGCCGGGCCATTGGCAAGCAGCCAGCGCAGGTTGTGGCGCGCCTGGAAATCGCTGGCAACCAGCAGGTCCAGACCATCCACGAGCAGAAGCACAGCCTGACGGGTCTCGGAGAGAGCTTCACTCCAGTTCACCAACTGTGCCAGGAAATCATGGCCGGAGGGATGATAGGCGGGCCATACACCCATGCAGTTCGCCATCGCATCGTACCCATCCCATTCTTCGGGGAAAGGAGTCAGCACACTGAACTGAATATCACCAAGATTGTTGAGGTCGGATGCCCGCGCCAGGGACTGGAGGAGGGCCGTCTTGCCCGTGCCGCCATCCCCCGCCACCAGCAGCGGACCCGGAGCCGGGTCATACAGATCAAGCAGGAGTGGCAACCCATCCTCGGCCAGACCGAGCAGGAGTGACCCATCCGGCAGGTTGCCATCGGTCACGATGGGTTGGGCGATTCCAGCTAAAGTACTGCCATCGTCCTGCTGGCGAAGTTCCGCCTGGAGTTCCTGGAAGGCCTGCAAAGCCACGAGAAATTGGTCAGTGGTTGTCATGGATACCTGTCATAAATAGAACGCATGTTCTGATTTATATTAGCACGCATGTTCTGTTAAGTCAAGCAGAACCGGAAAAATTTAAGAATTTCCTCCATACAAAAAGGCGGCAGCCATCTCTGGCCGCCGCCTTATATACTGAAAGTTCTATGCCTACTTCCTGGACCTCCCCTCGTGGGTCTTGAATTCCAGGCCATTCTCATCGGCGTTGGTATCCACCAGAACATCAGCTCCCTGGCCGAACTTGCCTCCTAGTAATTCGATGGAGAGCGGACTCTCCACATACTTCTGCAATGCCCGGCGCAGCGGACGGGCGCCGAAAGCGACATCGTAGCCTTGTTTGGCAAGCCATTGGCGGGCTTTCTCGGTCAATCCCACGCGGACGCCGAACTCATTCAGGCGTTCCTGGATGTCTTTCATTTGCAGGTCGACAATGTATTCCATCTGCTCGACCGTCAGCGGCGAGAACATGATGATCTCGTCGATGCGGTTGAGGAACTCGGGCCGGAAAGCTCCCTTGAGGGCCTTCTCGATCTTGTCGTGTGCTTCGCGGTCCTCGTCGGTCTCGGTACGCTGGAGGAAACCCAGCGTGCCGCCCTTGCGGACGTACTCGGTACCCAGGTTGGAGGTCATGATGAGCACCGTGTTGCGGAAGTCCACCACGTTGCCCTGACCGTCGGTCATGCGGCCGTCGTCCAGGATCTGCAACAGGGCGTTCCAGACCTCGGGATGGGCCTTCTCGATCTCGTCGAACAGCAGCACACGATACGGGCGGCGGCGGACGGCCTCGGTCAGTTGACCGCCTTCCTCGTAGCCAACATATCCGGGCGGCGCGCCGAACAGGCGGGACACCGTATGCTGTTCGCGGTATTCTGACATATCGATGCGCACCAGGGCCTCTTCATCGTCAAACATGAACCAAGCCAGGGCTTTGGCCAGTTCGGTCTTGCCGACACCCGATGGGCCAATGAAAATAAATGAACCGATGGGCCGCGCCGGGTCCTTGAGACCGGAGCGGGCGCGCCGGATGGCGTCCGAAATGGCATGAATGGCCTCATCCTGGCCGATGATGCGTTCGTGCAGGCGCTCTTCCATGTGCAGGAGCTTCTGCGACTCGCTCTCCATCATCTGGCTGAGCGGGATGCCGGTCCATTGATGGACGACCTCGGCGATGTCGTTGACGTCCACCACCTCGTCGATGTGGTGTTCGATCTCCCATTTTTCGCGCTTGGCGTTGAAATCCTGCTCGATGCGCAGACGCTCGGCCTTTTTCTGGGCAGCGCGTTCGTAGTCGCGCTCCAAACCAGCCTGCTCCTCTTCGGCGCGCAGTTTGTCGATCTCGTTCTTCATGGATTTGATATCGTCCGGCAGGGAGTAAAGAGCCACGCGCAGTTTTGCCGCCGACTCATCCATCAGGTCGATGGCCTTGTCGGGCAAGTGCCGGTCGGTGACATAGCGGTCGGCCAGACGGGCAGCCGCCACCAGCGCCTCATCCGAAAAGCGGACCTTGTGGTGGGCTTCGTAGCGGTCACGCAAGCCGTGCAACATCTTGATCGTGTCGTCCACGGTCGGTTCTTCCACGTAGATCGGGGCAAAACGACGCTCGAGGGCAGCATCCTTCTCGATGTGCTTGTGGAACTCATCCAGCGTGGTGGCGCCGATGCACTGCAACTCGCCGCGCGCCAGGGCCGGTTTGAGCATATTGGAGGCATCCATTGCCCCCTGGGCCGCGCCCGCGCCGACGACGGTATGCAGTTCGTCGATCATCAGGATGACTTCGCCCTGCGAACGCTGGACTTCCTCGATGGCCGACTTCAGTCGCTCCTCGAACTCGCCGCGGAAGCGGGAACCGGCGATCATGGCGCCCAGATCGAGGGCCACCACGCGCTTGCCCGACAGGATCTCGGGCACATCGTTGCTGGCAATCTTCTGCGCCAGACCTTCCACGATGGCGGTTTTGCCGACGCCGGCCTCACCGATCAGCACCGGGTTGTTCTTGGTGCGGCGCGAAAGGATCTGGATGAGACGCAGGATCTCGGTATCGCGCCCGATCACCGGGTCCAGCTTGCCCTCGCGGGCCAGTTGGGTCAGGTCACGCGAGTATTTTTCAAGAGTGCGGTAACGCGTCTCGGCCTGCGGGTCGGTGACGCGCTGTCCGCCGCGCATCTGCATGACCGCCTCGAGCACCCGGTCACGGGTCAGGCCGGCGCTTTCCAGGATGCGGGCAGCATTTGTATTGCGTTCGCTCAGGATGGCAAGGAACAGGTGCTCGGTCGAGATATATTCATCCTTGAGGCGGTTGGCTTCCTCGTTGGCAAGATCAACGATCCGCTTGACGCGCGGGGTGATGAAGATCTGTCCCGCTCCGCCGCCGAAGATGTTGGCCTTGGGGGTCATACGCAGGGTCTGGTCGAGGCGGTCAGCCAGCGCCTGGGAATTGATCTTGAGAACTTCGAGGATTTGAGGGATCACCCCGCCGGGCTGTTCGATCAGCGCCAGCAGGATGTGCTCGGTATCGATCTGGTTGTGTCCGTAGCGCTGGATGATCTCGGCAGCGCGCTGGGCAGCTTCCTGTGCTCTCTCGGTAAAACGGTCAAAACGCATCATAGTGGGAATCCTTTCCGTGTACGCGAGCGATTATAACAAAGCGGAAGTTCACAGATTGAAAGTATCACGTAAGAGATGTATTAGATTTCAACATGCAGGGTCAGCCCAACAGACTGCCCAGCAGAAAAGCCAGGAGACAGCCAACAACGCCCAGATAATTCCGCCGAACCCACTTCCGGCCATCCGGGATCGTTTTGCTGCGCAACAGTTTTACCGTGCAGAAAAGAATATAACCATCCATCACCGGCAGGATAAGCCAATAGGCCAAACCGAACCATCCGAAAATGACCGGGAGCAGGCTGATCAAGATGCACAACCCGAAAAGAACGCCGGACACTGATAGCGCAGTATCCCTGCCCTTGAGGATCGCCAAAGACCGGGAACCTCGCAGCCTGTCGCCTTCCACATCCATGGCATCTGCAGCGATCTCTTCACCGAGATCGAAGCAAAAGGCAAGAATGCCCAGTGTCCATATTACCGGGTTGAGCGGATCCCCTACAACAACTCCCCCGAATATGAACATGCTCGCGACACAACTGCTGACCATCAGGTTCCCGACCAGTCCGGAGGATTTCAATTTCCAGTTATATAAAAAGCCGATCATCCACATCAACGCGGCAACGCTCATGGCTGTCAGGCTGATCCAGACCGCCGCCAGAAGCCCAATGACCGCCGTAAGCGCTGCCAAAAGGATCACATCCCGTGCGCTGACCAATCCGGATGGCAGCGGACGATGAGGAGCATTCACCCTGTCAGTCTCGAGATCGAAATAATCATTCAAAACCATGGCAGAGCTTGATATCGAAACAACGCTTAGAAAACCCAACAAGGCAGCCTTTAGAGGAAATATCCCATCCGCTGAAATGAATACCCCGATCAGGGTACACAACCCGGCAGCCAGGGGCAGTTCGATCCGGAATAACTGGAACAGGCCTTTTATTTTATTCATAGTGATCTGACATCATTGTAGTGATTTTTCCACAGAGCGCAAGACGAATCCGCTATAATAGAACCAATGTCCGCCATCACCACACCCTTACCGGGTCAGATCCCGCAATTGCGCAGTCTCAATATCCTGCGCGACCTGCCCGCCGTAGCCGACCTGGTGGAAAAATGTTTCGACTCCACCATGGACTCGGAAGGGCGCCGCTACATCCAGCAAATGCGCAGCGCCGGGCGTGATAACGCGTTCCTGCGCTGGGCCTCCCATGCCGTGGATACGGTCTCCATGCCGCTTTCCGGGTATGTCTGGGAAGAGAACAGCGAGATCATCGGCAATGTCAGCCTGATCCCCTACCGGCACCACAAGCGCAAATACTATCTCATCGCCAACGTTGCCGTCCGCCCGGAACAGCGCCGCCGCGGCATCGGCCGCCTGCTGACCCAGGCCGCTATGGACCACGCCCGGAGTCACCGCGCCGATGAAACCTGGCTGCATGTGCGCGACGACAACCCCGGGGCGATCACCCTGTACGAAAGCCTGGGCTTCCGTGAGATCGTCCGCCGCACCAACTGGCAGGCCAAACCGGACCGGGGGCTGGCTCCCGATCCGTCCGACCTCCCGGTCACCGGGCGCGCCCGGCGCGACTGGTCCGCCCAGGATGAGTGGCTGCACAATCTCTATCCAAACGTCATGGACTGGTATACCCCCATGCCCTGGCGCAGCCTGCGCCCCGGCATCGGTCCAGCCCTGTATCGCTTCATGCTGGATGAAGATGTGCGCCACTGGGCAGTACGCAGCAGCGGCACACCGTCCGCCATCCTGACCTGGCAGGCAATGACCGGCCACAGCGACCGCCTGTGGGCAGCCGTCCCGCCTGCGGGAAGCGAGGCGGCGTTGACAGCGCTCCTGCGTTATGCCCGCCGCGGTCTCACCTGGCGTGAGAACCTGGTGCTCGATTTCCCCGCCGGGCAATACGTGGAAGCGATCGAAGCCGCCGGATTCCACCAGCACCGCACGCTGTTATGGATGAAACTTGAAGCGGAAAACGGCGTAAACTAATAGAGAAAATATTACAAGGAGAATCCCATGAAACTTGTCATCCGCTGGACAATCAACGCCATCGCGTTATACGTGGCTGTCATCCTGTTATCACCCCGGTTCATCCAATACAACGGGAACTGGGTGGATATCATCTGGCTGGCGCTCATCTTCGGCCTGGTCAACGCCATCGTGCGTCCGCCCGCCAAGGCGCTCTCCTGCCTGCTCATCATCCTGACCCTGGGCCTGTTCACCCTGGTCATCAACACTCTGCTCTTCGCCCTGACCGGCTGGCTGGGAACCAAGTTCGGCGTCGGGTTCACCCTGGTCGAACCGTGGTTCTGGAGCGCTTTCCTCGGCTCACTCGTCACCAGCGCAGTCAGCGTGGTGCTGAGCGGTTTGCTGCGCGACGAACTGAAGGGCCGCAGACGTCACAAGAAAGATTAGAAAGCTCAAAGCACAACGGGACATGCCCAAAGCATGTCCCGTTTTTTCATGGTTGAACCTGGAAAACCACCCTAAAGGATGAACAGGAGCGTCAGATCGTTCACATTCGTCCCGGTTGGGCCAGGCTTGAGCAGATCCCCCAGCTTCTCGAAAAACGAATAGGAATCGTTCCGGGCGAGGAAATCTTCCGGGTCGAGACCCAGTTCGTGAGCACGGCGGAACGTCTCGCCGGTGACCACCGCCCCGGCCGCGTCGGTGGGGCCATCCTCCCCATCGGTGGCCAGGGTGACCAGTGCCACGCCGGGATAATCCGCCAGTTCGCGGACCGCCGCGAGGGCCAGTTCGGTGTTGCGCCCGCCGCGGCCGCTGCCTGATAAAGCCTGCCCTGAACCTTGTCGAAGGGTCACGGTCGTCTCGCCACCCGCCACGATACAAGCCGGACCCGGTACCGGGTCGCCGCTGCGGTGAGCCTGGCGCAAAGCCGTGGCCAGTTCGAAGGCTGCCGTGCGCGCCTCGCCCTGCAGATCGGTGCGCAGCAGATAGGGGTGAAAACCTTCCCCCTCGGCGCAGGTCAACGCGGCCTGCGCCGCCAGCAGATTACTGCCCACGATGACATTCTGGACTTTTTCAAAAAGGGGATCGCCGGGTTTGGGAGTTTCGGGGGAAGAGTGCAGGGCTTGGTTAATGGTTAATGGGATGTGGTCTTCGAGAACATACTTGCTCAGGATGGACAACGCGTCTGCGCGTGTAGACGGGTCGGGGGCGGTGGGGCCGGAGGCGATGGTCTCGAGTGGACTGCCGACCACGTCCGACAGGATCAGGCTGACGATGGTCGCCCCATTGGCGAGACGGGCGACCCCGCCGCCTTTCACCCGGTCGAGACGGCGGCGCAGGGTGTTGATCTCGTCCACGCGCGCCCCGCACGCCAGCAGGGCATTCGTCAGGGCTTGCAGGTCAGGCAGGGACACACCCTCAACGGGCGCGGTCACCAGCGCCGACCCGCCGCCGGAGATGAGACAGAACAGCAGATCGTCGGCGCCAAGGCCAGAGACGAACTCGACGGCTTTGCGTCCCGCTTCCAGGCTATGTTCGCCGGGAACGGGGTGGTCGCCCTGCAGGTATGTGATCCGTGAATGGGGAATGGTGGATGGGAGATGTTTGGAAATCGCCAGCCCGGCAAACAGATTATCGCCCAGAATTTCCACCAGCGCGGCGGACATCGCCACGGAAGCTTTGCCCAGGCCGAGCAGGCGGACGGAACGGAAACCGGTCAGGTCATAAACCCGACCGGCCACGGTCAAACGATCCGCTTCGCGGGAGACGAATCTGCGCACCGCTTCGCCCGGTTCGACCGCGTTGACGGCTGCGGCCAGGATGCGGGAGATGGCATTTCCTGCGGGAAGGCGCAGCAGGCTCGAGGTCCGGAACGCAGAGGGAGAGAACATATCCCCTACAGAGTGACTGGCTTCCCGGTCCGGGCTGATTCGAACAGGGCCCGTACGGCGGCCACATTAGCGCGGCTGTCTTCCAGCGTCACGCGCGACGGCGCACCGTCCAGGATGGCACGCGCCATATCCTCCACCTCCGCAGCATAGGTATCCATGCCCTTGACCAGAATGATGTCGGTCTTGCCCTTGCGGCTGGTATAGAGCTGGCACTTCAGGCCGGGGTTGTAAGGCGTGGGGATGACCAGCGTGGCTTCGCTGCCAACGATCTCCATGTAGGTATGGTAAGGCAGGGCCATGCTGCAATTGAGCTGGGTGTAGACATTGCCCGGGAAACGCAGTTGGGCGGTAAAGGTCTCATCCACGCCGGTCGGACCGGTAACCTGCCAGCCGAAAACTTCGAGCGGCTCACCAAGCAGGGCACGCGCATAGCTAAGCGGATAGATGCCCACGTCCCACAGGGCACCGCCGCCCATTTCAGGCTGGAGACGATAGTTTTCAGCATCCACGCCGGGATAGGTATAGGAACCATTGACCATCTTGATCTCGCCGAGTTTGCCTTCGCGGACGAGTTCACGAACCTTGTGGAGCTGGGGATGGGAACGGTACATGAGCGCCTCAGCCACCACCTTGCCATGTTTTTGGGCGGCGGCAGTCATGGCATCCACTTCATCCACGCTCAGGGCGAAGGGCTTCTCGCACAGGATGTGCTTGCCCGCCTCGACAGCCTTGATCGTCCACTCGGCGTGCAGGTGGTTGGGCAGGGCGTTATAGACGACATCGATCTCGCGATCGGCGAGCAAGGCTTCGTAGGAGCCATAGGCACGCTTGATCTTGTTCTTACGGGCGTAGGCATCGGCCTTTTCCTGGCTGCGGCTGGCAACCGCGGTGAGCGTATTGCGGCGCGAGTCGCGCAGGGGCTGGATGAGCGCCCCGTTGATCCTGGCAGTGGAGAGAAATCCCCAGCGGAGTTTGTCGGTCATGTGGATGGTGTCCTTTCGAGGTCGAGTGTAGAGCAAAGCGGAGTGCCCGTCAA
>CAZRCR010000016.1:0-11536 GCA_964598615.1 uncultured Anaerolinea sp. | reverse complement strand
GCAAAGGCACCCACCGTGCTTACGTCCGCATTCTTCTCGCCGGTGGCAAGTGCAAAGACCGTATCGCCGTCCAGCATGGTGTGCGCCGGGCGGACAGCACGCGCCAGCCCATCCTGCGCCATCTGCGCCATCTTGGTTGCGCTGGTCTTGTCGAATTTGGCGTTGGTGGCAACCACGGCGATGACCGTATTGCTCTTCGTGGCAAACCCCAGGATCGTCCGCCCGGCGAAGGTTTTCATCACTTCCAGCGTGTCGGCGAACTTGCCCTCGCCGCCCACTGCCAGCGGACCGACCTTCGCAGGCCGCGCCCCGGCCACGATCTGACCCGTCGCCGGGTCCACCACGTCGCCGAAGGCATTGACTGCCACCAGCGCGCCGACCAGCACGCCCCCGCCGATGTCGAGGCAAACTGTGCCCAGACCGGACTTCATCGCCCCGGCCATGCCGAAGATCTTGCCGACCGTGGCCCCGGTCCCCGCGCCGACGTTGCCCTCGGCCACCGGCCCGGAACTGGCGGAAGCCGCGGCTTTGTAGCCCATTTCCAGGTCCGGGTGGACCTCGCCGCTGCCGATGCCCAGGTCGAAGAGGATCGCCGCCGGGACGATGGGCACCAGTCCCGCCCCGGAGTTGAATCCAATTTTCTGTTCCCGCAAATACTTCACTACGCCCGAAGCAGCATCCAGCCCGAAAGCCGAACCACCCGCCAGCGTAATGGCATGGACCTTGTCCACGAGGTTGACCGGGTCGAGAAGGTCGGTCTCGCGCGTGCCGGGCGCGCTGCCGCGCACGTCCACGCCGCCCACTGCTCCCTTGCGGCAGAGCACGACGGTGCAGCCGGTCAGGGCTTCATCGTTCTGGGCGTGTCCGACTTCGATCCCCGGGATGTCGGTGATGGTATTGCTGTGCTTCATGATTACTTCAGACTGCGGACGAGCTCCAGGAACTCATCCCACTCCTCTTTGAAGAAGTGCATGGTAACGTTATTGAGCTCCAGATGGTATGTGGTCTCGCCATCCGGTTCTTCGGCCTTCCAGGCGAGATAGGATTCGGTCTCGGCCAGGGTGGTGGTTTTGGGTTCGAGGTCATTCTTGGACATGAGGATTCTCCTTTTCGATACATTCATTATACGGACTTCCCGGCCCGGGTACACCTTACAAAGTGCCAAAGGCGCAAAAAAGGCCGGGACGACCGGCCTGGAAGTTTACCACATACAGGTGCATCCTGAGCAGAACGGAGTGAAGCCGACGGATGGCAGCGCTGTTGAAAGACAAATGAGCAGGAGCCTATTTCGATTTTTTCGCGGACGATTTCTCACGGAGCGCCCGCCACCACCGTTTGAGTTTCCGGATGAGCTTCGGCGTGGGCGGCGGCTCGACCGTCTCTTCCTCCGACGGCCACGGATCGCGATCGAGCATCTTGCGGACAATGTACGTGCCACCCAACTGAACGGTGGCCAGCAGCGGGGCAGCCAGGATGACGCCGATCACGCCGAGCAGGTTGGCCGCCACCAGCGCGGCAATGAGCACGAATGCCGGGTGGACCTTGAGCGCGTTCGCCATCACGCGCGGGTTGACAAGATTGTTGAACACCTGGTCGATCAGTACCGCCACCACAATGACCAGGATCGTGAAACCAAACGGTGTGAGGCCGAATATGTTGCTCGACTGGAAGTACGAGACCAGTCCCAGCACCACCCAGTTGATGGCCGGGCCAATGTAGGGCAGGAAGTTGGCAAACCCGGTAATGAGCGCCAGAACCAGTGCGTAACGCACCCCAAGGATGGACAATACCACCGCATAGACTGCGCTAGTCAGGAAGAAAATGATCATCTGCCCGCGCAGGAAGGCATTCCAGATGCGTCCCAGTTTTTCGGTCAGGCGGCGCACATCTTCGGCATAGACCGGGATGTTGACCTGGATGATGCGGTTGCGCAGCCCGCCGCTCTCCAGCAGGAAGAAGTACGAGACGATGACAATGAACGCGATCCAACCGAGGGTCTCGGCCGCGCTGCTGGCCACCGTCCCCACCACGCCGCCCAGTTGACCGAGGGCCGGTTCAACGTACCCCAGCACCTGGTTGCCGATCGTCTCCCAGTTGATCGAAGAGAGATATTTCGACATATCCAGCGTGAACGGTCCGATCACGTAGACCTTGCTCGTTATATCTTCGAAGAAGACAGGGATCTGGTCGATATTGTTTTGCACAAAATTGATCAAGTTCTGCACCTGTTGCACCAGCCCCACCCCGCCCAGCGTCAGCAAAGCCAACAAGATGAGCACGATCAACAGATACATCAGGTTGACCGTCAACTTCCACGACAGACGCGTCTTGCGTGTCACCAGCGCCGCCAGCGGGTAGAGCAGGTAAGCCACTACGAAAGCCATCAAGATGGGGGCGATGATCCCCTTGAAACGGATTAGCAACGCACCCAGGATCACCATCACGGTCAGGGCAACGACCAGCTTGGTGATGGTGCTCCAACGCGGGGATGGGTTGGCTTGGGACTGGGATTCGGTCATGAGTACTCCTTGGGAACATTGTACTGGCACGCGGCGTAATTTTCAACAGTATAATTTGCCCATGCGAACCGCCAGAACATTCCTACTGCTCATCGTCCTTTTGACCGCCTGCGTTCCGCATGCAACGGACATCGGCTACGCCGTGATCACCCATCCCGACGGACCGCTTTACGTGGGCGACCAGGTCAGTTTCGAGGTCTTCGCTCCGATCAGTAATACGGACGGGAAAACGGTCACCGTCTCGTATGCCGGTCAAACCCTGGGCAGCGCCCCCTTCTCGCCTTTCGGCATCGGCCAGCGCTACCAGGCCACCTTGTGGTGGGTTTGGGATACCACCGGACTGGAAGCGGGAGCGCATGTCCTCACCTTTACGCTCTCCAGCGGCGGTGCATGGGATGAAACGATCTTCCTGCGCCCTGCCGACAAAGTCCCGCCGCCCGAACCCGACGCCCACTGGGACTCCGTCACCACTGACTGCTGTACCCTCTACTACATCACCGGCACCGATGCCGAACGCGACATCGACACCCTCGCCGCTACCGCCGATGCGGAATCCGCCCTGGTAGCCGCCCAATTGGGTACCGACCCGCGGCAGGGCATGACCCTCGTCTTCATGCCGCGGCTAATCGGTCACGGCGGCTTCGCCGGCAGCGCCGTGTACGTCACCTACTATGATGAAAACATCATCGGCAACGATATGGATATTCTCTTCCACCACGAGTTCGTCCATTTCTACGATGGCGTGGTGGGCGGCGAGTACTTCCCGTCCATTTTCCAGGAAGGATTGGCCGTGTACCTGAGCGGCGGACACTTCAAACCGGAACCGCTCGGCCCGCGCGCTGCGGCCCTGCTTGACCTGGATTTGTACATCCCGCTCGAAACCCTGGCGAACGATTTCTATAACCAGCAGCACGATATCGGCTACCTGGAAGCCGGGGCACTGGTACAGTATCTGGTGGAAACGTACGGCATGGGGACCTTCAACGAGTTCTACCGCACCATTCCCGCCCCGGATGGCGTAACCACCGACTGGGACGTGATCGGCACATCCCTGCAAGAGTCTTACGGCATTACCTTCACGGACCTGGAAACCGCTTACCAGGATTACTTGCGTACCCAACCCGTCACTGACGATATCCGCGCCGACCTGACGCTGACCGTGGACTTCTTCGACACCCTGCGCCGCTACCAGTCCCTGCTCGACCCTTCAGCCTACTTTCTCACCGCCTGGCTCCCCGATGGAGATGCAATGCGCCAGCGCGGCATCGTAGCCGATTTCACACGCTACCCCGGCGGCATGGACAATTTCGTCGTAGAGACACTCCTGCGCCGCGCCCGGGTCGATCTTTTCAGCGGGGAATACGAAGGCGCCGAGCGCACCCTGAAATGGACGAACTGGGCCCTGGACGTTTTCAGCCCTTAAAGAAAAACAGGCCACGCATGTGCGTGGCCTGTCATTTTTATCGAACCAGGGTCTACTGGCAGCCAGCACCCATCAGGTTGGCAATGATGCTGAAGGGGAAAGTGCACCAGCGCGCACCGGTCACATCGGCATCCGCCCAGATCAGGGAACCGACACAAGACAAGATGATACATACCACCACAACCACGGCGATGATGATGATCACCTTGGTATTGCCTTTCTTCTTCGGGGCCGCCACAGGGACAGGGCCTGCCGGAACCTGACCGGAATAAGCCGGGGCCGGAGCAGGGGCAGCCTGCACAGGAGCAGGGGCAGCCTGCACAGGAGCAGGGGCGGGAGCCGGGCGCTGCACCGGGGCAGCCGTCTTGGCCGCCTTGGCCGAAAGCATGGTCGCGTTCGGGTCCATGACCGCTTCGTACATCAGCATGATGTTTTCGCCAAAGGAAACCGTATCACCGGGATTCAACACCTGCGCACCCGTGATGCGCATTCCGTTGACAAAGGTTCCGTTGGTCGAACCCAGGTCCTGGATCAAGTAAGCCGAGCCGCGCAGTTCAAGCTTGGCATGCTTGCGGGAAACCTCTGCATCATTGATGGAAACCGGATTGCTGGTATCGCGCCCGATGGTCAGTTCCGTCCCTTCGAGGGGGAAAGCCTTACCCACACTCGGCCCGGCGCGCATGACAAATTGAAATTGAGCCATAGTTCCTCCAAGAATAAATGCTTTATTTTAGATAAGTGTACTGACTTTGTCTTAAAAAGTCAAATCGCCCATAAGTCATTTTCGGGCTACACTACCGTTGGATGCCCAGCGCCTTATCCAACTTTCGCTCATCGAATTCGATCAAGATCTGGCCGCGAATGTTGAAAGTGGGCGTGGTTTCATTACCGTTGGCCCAGCCACGCACGCGCGCCGCCGCTTCCCGGTCACGCGTGATGTCGATCTCCACATAAGGAATTTGATTGGCCTCGAAATAGACCCGCGCCCGCCGGCAGCCCGGGCACCACGAGGTGCAATACATCACCACATCCGCCTGCGGCTCGGACCCTGAACCGACCAGCGGATGCTGTCGCACCCACGCCGCTGCTTCAGGGTCCATCTCGCACAGCACGCGCATCAATTCATCATTATCCGGCTGTTTGTCGATATCATGAACATCCACGTAACGGATGATCCCCTGTTTATCCATGACAAAGATGGCACGCTCAGTGTAGCCTTCCTTGCGCAGAACCCCATATTTTTTTGCCACCGCACCATGAGGGTAGAAATCACTCAAGAGCGGGTAAGTAATTCCACCCAGGCTGTCGCCCCAGGCTTTCAAACAGGGCACACTATCCACACTGAGACCCAGAACCTGGGTCTGCATCCCTTCGAACCGGTCAAGCAGGGCCTGGTACGAAGGGATCTGCGCCGTTCATATCGGTGTCCAGGCAAGAGGGAAGAAGGCCAAAACGACGTTCTTGCCGCGGAACTGGCTCAAGCGGATTTCGTTGCCGTTCTGGTCTTTGAGGGTAAAGTCAGGGGCAGGTTTGCCCACACGAGGAAACATCGGTCATTCTCCTTTGTTCCAAGTGTATCACAGACAAAAAAGGGCGGCAGGAATTGCCGCCCACAAAACCAAGCTTTGTTTTATGGATTATTCACACAAGGTCCCATTGTCCCATTGGCCCACTTACAACCCGGCGTGTTATTACACGCGAGTTCGCTTTTGATTGAGGAGCAAGCTGGGGCCACAGTAGGTGTTGGTTCGCATGAGAGCATGTTGACCCTCGCAGGGAACGTATCGAAAGTCTTGCATAGCGGGGCAGTATCTTCCGGACGCTGAAAACAAAATTCCAGCGGTTCGGTCACAGTTGTTTTGGTCCCATAACAATAGACCAACCCTGGATTCTGCGAGGTATCGCACCAGTAGGTGGTTTGCCCGTCAGTGGCCGTATATCCGTAGATGCCGCTGTTATCCAGCCAGGCATAGTGCGTATCGATGACGAAATAGACCTGTGTCGTCCCATCGCAGGCCGCATAGGTAATCTCCCAATCCGGCACACAGGCAATCCCTTCGATCCAACCGGGGAAGTCCGTGAACTGCTGGCAGATTGGAGACGCGTCTGTGGAGCGCTGCAGGCAGAAGGTCAGCGTGCCGGGGGCTTCAGAATGCGAACCACGGCAGTTCACCATGCCAGGCGTGTTGTTCACCTCGCAAGTGTACTGGGTTTCCGTATCAGAGGCGGTGTAACTGACCTGGGAACTGCTAGTCAGCCAGGCATAGCCGGTATTGACGGAGAACCCCATCTGGTCGGTCTCGGGATCACAGCCTGCGGTGGCAATGGTCCACCCGGCGCTGTTCAGGGGGGCCGTGGATTCGTCATACACGAGCGCCACGCTGACACTGGCTGTTTTCTCGGCATTGGAGGGCGTCTGACAACAGCCGCCGGTGGCTTCGGTGGAAGCGCGGAACACAGCCGAGGTGGTGATCGTTCCGGCATCAACATCCGCTTGGGTGGTCGTGTAATTGATGCTGCAAGTTTTCTGAGTCTCACCGCCATAATCCGGTTGCAGCCAGAACTCTTCACAGGGGAAACCGAGTCCACTATCCTCGATCTGCACACGCATGTTGGTGTTCGGATTCTGGACCGTATAGGCAAACGTGATCATTTGCCCTGCCGCTGAAAACGTGGACGGAGAAGCACTGATGCTCACGTCGAACTGGGGAGTGGGAGGAACATCGCAACTCGTCATTCCCACCAACAAAATGATCGCCGCCAGCCCCAAAAATACGTTTCGTTTCTTCATCTTCCCTTCCTCCTCGCTATTGAATGATGACGCTTTAAATTATCCTTGTCGCGCTCGGTTGCAAAATCCCACAGATTGGGGATCAACCCGGCCGGCGGGAGAAACCTACCCTCCGTATTGCAAGAACGGCAAGGGTAACAATCAAAATGACAAGAGATGTGACTTGATGAACGCTGAGCCCGATCAGAACTGCCGGAAGGTCGCGGAAGGAATCAATCACCAGCCGACCAAGCGAGTAGATCAGGAAAAAAGCGAACGTCTGGCTGCCATCGAATTCCTTGTGTTTGCGCCGCCAATACAGGAAACCGAACAACACCCAATCGAAGACCATGAGCATGATCTGGGTGGGATAGCGATAGGCCCACTCGCCATAATCGCCCGGCAGGTAGACACCAAGGAAACCATCCGTTTCGCGCCCATAACAACAGCCATTGAGCAGACAGCCAATACGGTACACCGCCAGGATGAGCGGCAGGGCAAGGGCAACCACGTCCATGCTCTTGGCCGGTGGAATTTTGCTGAGACGCGCTTGCAGCCAACTGACCGCAAAAGCTCCCAGCACCACCCCAAATGAAACCAACCCGCTGTCGAACAGTTCGAAGTGAAGACTGGCATCACGATAGAGAATGAGCCGGAAAACGTACCCGTTCAGGATGCCCAGAAACAGCGTCACCGGGACAGCCAGGGCAGCAAAGAGCCACACGTCCCGGCTGGATAAACCAACCCGTTTGGCTTCGATCCAACCCACGACGACGCCCAACAGGATACCTGCCACCAGGAAGACTGTGGCCGACTGGACCTGCCAATCGCCAATATGAAAAAGGATCGGGCACATGTTGCTTACTGGTATTTGAAGATGATTTCGCCTGTACTGACATCCACGCTGTATATCTTGCCATCCAGCGAAAAGTAGAAGCGCGTCCCATCCCAGCCGATGAGACCAGGGACAGAATAGAAATCGCCGCTCACACTCTTCAATTCGACAGTCAGTTCGGAGGAGAGCGTCCCATTGGTCAGGTCTATATTCTGGATGACCAGTTGGTGAGGATTGGCCTGGAACTTCACCAAAACCAACTGACCGGCAACCAGGTTCCAGGTCCAGCCCGATTCATCTTCATCCACCAGGCTCACCAGTTCATTGGGCGGGTCGAGCGGCTTGGCATTCGTCATGTCCATTTGCCAGAGCAAAGCACCGCTGGAAGGGTCCACACCCCATAACTCGAACTTTTCTGTGCCCCGCGTCCGCCGGGCACGGACGAGAAGCGTATCGCCGTGGAGCAGCAGGGGCACGAAATCATAGTCTTCGTTCGTCACCAGGACCTGCAAACTGCCTGTGGATCTTTCGACGCGGCAGATCCCCGTATAGGTTGTGAAGTAAACGGCATCGCCTGTCTCCAGCACCGGAACATCCCAAGAAGAAAGCGAAAAACTGGTTTCGGGGATCGTCTCCCAAACCGGCTCGCCGGTAAAAATATCGAAGCGCTGGATGCAACCGGAATAATCCGAAGAGATGAAGATGGCCGTGTTATCCTCCGCCTGGTAAAGGAGCGGGGCATCCGGTTCGGGGAAGATGGTAGTGTACTCATCCTGCTTGCAGCCGGGAGTGAGGACCCGTTGTTCCACTCCCGTCTGGGGGTCCAGGAAGATCAAGCCGAAGTCGTAGCTGTCACCGATATAGTCCACCACCACGAGGGAATCGCCCATCAGCCGCAAAGTGCGGTCGTAGCCGGAGAGCAGCCGCTCCCAAACCAGTTCGCCGGTAACCGTGTCGTAGGCCCGAACGGACTGGTCGACGCTGGAGACGATCACTCGCCTACCCACTACGGCCAGACTGGCTTCGGTGTAATTAAGTCGATCCGGCATGACAGAGTGCCAGGCCTGGGAACCGTCGGTCAGGCGGTAGGCGAACAGGTCCGTTTCGCTGGCGGCGTATACGTTCTCACCGTCCTGGGCGAGGGCATCGAAATAATTTTCTCCGGGAAGCGGTTCGGTACGCCAGACAAGCTTGCCAGCTGCGGATGTGACCATCCCCAATACATGGGTCTCGTCATTGCTGTTATAGAACGCAGCCGCACATCCGGTGATCCCGCTGCGGAGGGGATCAACATGGCGGGGCCATTGGAGATCAACAGGTCCACGATCGGGCCGCCGGGCGAAAAGAAAACCAGGCCCAGGATACCACCCACAAGCAGGACCACAAAGATGACCACCAGAGCACCACACCCGGCACGGGATGGTTTACTCGGCGTCGAATAGCTGGTTGGTGCATACGTGGCTGAGGTGCCGCTGCTCACCGGCCGCGGCGGGACCGGGATGCCTGTGAACCCGGCCTCGATCTGGTCGATCACTTCCTTGGCCTGCGCCAGGCTCACGTCATGGACTTCTCGATAACGCTTGATGGCTTCGATCTTTTCGCCGCGGCGCAGGAACTCCTTCACTTCTTCGAGCACGCGGCTGGTATCTTCCGCTGATGGCGGGCGGGTACTGGGGACGCGTTCGGCGGCCACCTTGCCAGAAACCAGGGCATCGACCGCGTCCTTGGCTTCCTTCAAACTGACATCATACAAGGCACGATACTGCCGGATGGCCTCCACCACATTCCCGCTCTGGGCCAGGCGGCGGATTTCATCCAGAGCCAGATGCGGAGGCGTGCCCTGCGCCGAGGCCACGCCCGGTACAAAAGCGGTATTCTTGCAAAACTTGCAGCGGACCAGGGCGCTCTTCCCATCCACTTCGAGCGGGGCGCCGCAGGATGGGCAGGTAAGGGTGGTGGGTGTATTGTCAGTCATTGGGCCTCCGGGGGTATTCTTTCCATTCGTCCCTGATTATCCTCAATTTACCGGAAGGGAGCAATCCATCCGAGAGAACTATCAACGGATCACAAGAAAATCGACTCCATTCTTGCCATTCGTTTTGACCTTATACATGGCTTTGTCTGCCAGATTGAGCATGGCATCGACCGATTTGGGCATACGATAGAATGTTACCGCGCCTACGCTGAATGTAACCATCCAGCCGTTCCCAAGCATTTCCTTTGCCAAACCGAGGTTGATGCGAGACAGCGCCTTTTTGGCTTCTTCTTCCCCGGTTTCCGGCAGCATCAGGGCAAACTCATCCCCGCCCAGACGGGCAAGGATATCGTCGTGCCGGATCTGGCGCTGGATGATCTCCGTGACCGTGCGTAGTACCCGGTCACCGGTGCTATGACCGAGGCGGTCATTGACCTGTTTGAAATTATCCAGGTCGATGTAGGCCAGGGTCAGAGGATGCTTGTAACGATGGGAACGGTTGATCTCGGCATTGGCAAGTTCGTAGAAATAGCGAATGCTCACCGCCCCGGTTACGAAATCGGCGCGGGCCAGTTCCTGGTTGGTACGCAAGGATTTGTGGAGCGCGGTCAGCAGTGTGGTCATGATCACGAAGATCGTCACCCGCATACTGATATTCCAAATGTGCATGACCGGGGAGACGGTCGTACCATTCACAAAGTCATCGAGAAACCAGGAAACCGCGCTGGCTGCCGAAACGATCATTCCCATGCGGTGACCACCGTACCAGGCCGCCACCCCTACCGGCAGCAGGTAGAAAAATGAGAATGACATTTCGTAGACGGTCGTAAAATCGATGATTCCCAACAGAATCACAGCCCCCACCCCTACAATCCCCCAAAACGCTTTGCCGCGTTTCTCAAGGAATTGGTTAAACTCCATAAAAGTAGTATAGCACAGGCAAAAAGGGGATTTGTGGCATTTTCATGAACAGGAATTTACAAGTTTATCTGTTGTGAAATAAAAAGAGCGCGGATAAATCTCCGCGCTCTCAATTTGACAAAAATCCAGCTCAGGCTTTTTTCTCCTCGAACCAGCGGTAAAGCAGACCGGCCAGCAGTGCGCCTGCAATCGGAGCGACCCAGAACAGCCAGAGTTGGCCGATCGCAGCCCCGCCCACAAAGATCGCCGGTCCTGTGGAACGAGCCGGGTTGACGGAGAGATTCGTGACCGGGATGCCCACCAGGTGGATGAGCGTCAGCGCCAGACCAATGACCAGGCCGGCAAAACCCGCCGGGGCGCGTTTATCGGTTGCGCCGAGGATGACCATCAGGAAAACAAAGGTCAATACGACTTCAGCGATCAGACCTGCCAGCATGGAATAGCCGCCAGGAGAATATGCACCGTAACCATTGGCTGCCAGTCCATTCGCGGCGATAGAATAGTTCGGGTTGCCGCTGGCAATCAGGTAAAGAACGCCCGCCCCGGCGATGCCACCCAAAACCTGCGCCACGATATATGGAAGCAGTTTGGATGCCGGGAAACGTTTGCTGATCCACAGGCCGAGGGAAACAGCCGGGTTGAGATGGCAGCCGGAGATGTGACCAATGGCATAGGCCATCGTGACCACGGTCAGACCGAAGGCCAGGGATACACCCAGGAGGCCGATCCCGACCTCCGGGAAGGCTGCTGCCAGGACCGCGCTCCCGCACCCGGCGAAAACCAGCCAGAACGTGCCGATGAACTCTGCGACAGACTGCTTGAACGTTGACATGTATCTCTCCTCTTTTGGATTTAAGAATAGCCTGACTTTATAACACGCGCCAGCGGTTAAAGTTATTATGCGTCCCCTGAATGAGCGTGTCAACAGAGATGCAAAAGGTATAATACAGCCATGCCAAAGACTCACACCCGTTACGTTTGCCAGCAATGCGGACGCGTCTCCGCCGGATTCATGGGCAAGTGCCCGCAGTGTGGCTCGTTCAACTCGATGGTCGAGGAGATCGTTGCCGATGAACCCGTCAGCGCCAAGACC
>CAZRCR010000015.1:0-11684 GCA_964598615.1 uncultured Anaerolinea sp. | reverse complement strand
ACTTGGAAAGAAATAAATGAAAAGTATATAAATATTTCACCAAGGTGGTATGTTCAAGAGTTACGAAAACACTCTAAAATGAAACTTGTTGCAAATTCTGTGGATATTGAAACCGAGCAACAAGAAGTTGTCAATCAAAATCTTGAAATTTTTATGTGTTCTGAAAAAGTTCAACCAACATGCAGTAGATTCAATCTTTTCTTTAAAAAAGAAGTTTGAACTTGAAGAAACATATTTTATAACAAGATATATTTGTGTGAATAAATGATATAACGTAGTATTTGAATAATCAATTAGGAATAATACTGTTTTTATGAAAATCCGAGAGAGTGCATACAAAATCGAAAAACAGGAAAAGAGATGATGTTGTGTATTTATGACGATTGGTTAGTCACAAGATGCTTTCTCGAACTAGAAATGTGAATCAAAAGATTACAATATGGACTCTGTCCCTTTTGATCCTGCAAAAATAGGGTTATTTAAAAGTCTCTGTGATGAATATCTCCAATTGTTCTACAACTTGCCGCCTGGTTGAAATGGCATTTTTCTCTTGAGAACTCAATTCGGCCAATGATTTATCGTTGTCCAATGGCTTAATTATTTTATCGAAGCCAAATCCATTTAAACCCCTAGGGGAATCAATAATTTCTCCATCAAGCGTGCTTGTAAATACATTCATTGAACCATTGACACATATAACCAATGACGTTTTTATATAACAAAGTCTGTTTTTTTCTGTTTTGAGGATACTACAAATACCATCCACGCCTAATGATTCCAAGAACCATCGAGTAAATGCCCCAGGAAAACCACTCCAAGCGTTCAGATAAAATCCAGTATCTTCAACTATTACATTTTTACCTGTTATTTCATAAGCTGTCTTGGCCTTTGAAATTGCGACGTCGGTGACATCGAGAGCTTGAATTTCGGTGATATCCAGATCTAGAATATCTACACTGGTGCTAAGAATTTGCTGAAATTCTAGTACTTTATCAGGGTTATGCGTAACTAGATATATTTTTTTTGCTTTCATTTGGAAATATCCAATCCGTCTAACTCGTTAAAAGAAATTGTTTTTTTTATTTTCTTAAAGGCATCTTTCTCCCACTCAACACATATAATGTTTTTTCTGTGATCGATATCCACAATAACCCCTATATCACCAGGATTGACCACCAATGGAAAATCATCAAATTCATGCAATGTCCAAGAATACAAACTCTTTGCTTTGACTATATCCCCCATGGAGAAATCTTCCACAACTTTACCCATTTTGCCATCCTTTTCTAGATTCAACAGCTTGTGAATAAGATCCTATGATGATTGATTATACAAGAGTCTGTGCAAGAAAACATCGATTATTGTAAAATAAATAAAAATCGAAGAAGGAGTTCATAGTTTATGGATGCAGAATATATGACACAAAAAGGGTATGATAATTTGACTACCAAGAAAGCTGAGTTGGAAAAGCAGTTATTTGAAGCTGGTCAAGATGCAGGAGAAGCTGCAGGTCCTAATTGTGATTGGCATGATAATCCTGCTTATGACCAAGCTCAGGAGCGAATGAGGATGCTTGCAGGCCAAATCGCAATTGTTACGGCTCATATAAATAATGCTATTATTATTGATGAAACCACATTGCCAGAGGCTATCCCAGCCAAAGTAGATATTGGTTGCCGGGTAACTCTTGAGATAGACTGGGAAGAGGAAACTTATTTTATTGGCGGATCTGCAGATAGCGATCCCAAGAATGGAATTATTTCTTATAAAACACCTCTAGCTCAGGCTATTATCGGCGGCAAGGTCGGAGAAGTTAAGACAATCCAATCCCCTAGCTACTTTAAGGCCAAAATTCTAAAAATCGAACGTGGGACTTCTTGAAAAATGCCAACACAAAGTGACGCGTTCTGATAGCGCTATTCACCTTGATCTATTTGCCCTTGTTGACAATACCTAGGACTAGCCCTTGTCCAAAAGTCCTTATAAAGATACGGAAAAACCTTCAGGATGGTAAACGACGCTGTTGGTTGGCTTCGCGAAAAAAATACGATTAGGAGATGAATGTATGGAACAGGAAAGATTTGATGTGGCTTTTTCATACAGTAGCGAAGACAAATGGATTGCGAATGATTTGTACTACTTTTTATCAGAAGTAGGACTCTCCGTTTATTTTTCCCAAGAGTTACGAGATGTTACAAATGGCGGGTTTCTTAGACGTGAACTAGCAAAAATATACGAAGAATCGATATTAAATATTATCTTTTGGTCTAAATCTTATGTTGAGCAAGGAAAAGACTCAATCATTACGCTGGAAAGAAATATTCTTTGGAATAGGCACATAGGCAACAGTGAACATTCGACATTATTTATTTTGGTGCTTGATGATACTGTCCCCGATAAAGAATTTTCGCTTTGTGTATATCATAATATTAGGGAAGTTGGTCTCCTAAAGGCTAAAGATTTTGTCTTTACAAGGCTTAGAGAGTGTTGGAAATCCCCGAAGAACGGCAGTAAAGAATACCGTCACCCTCTTGGAACAGAGGCACAGCGCGGGAATTTGGTACCCTGTAAATTCATAATTGATAAAAATTATAAGCGAGATGATTTGCATAGGTGGCAAAAACTTGGTGATGTTGAAGTCAAGGTGACTAATAGAGAAGTAAATGAATTTTTTCACGTTTTTTTAATTCCTGGATGGACGCCTCCCGTCTTTTTAAGAAACTCCTTAATTTTGAGGTCAGATAAAGAAAGCCTAGAAATTAAGAAACAAACTACAGATATGTTTGTTAAAAACAATCTCGGAAGAGAGCTATCTGGAGTTCTATTTTATATAGAAAAAGAAGGTATTCGCTTGCCCCATATTTATTGCTCAGATTATGACGAATACTTATCTAGCAATTGGGAGAAGTTCTGTTAAAAAACTGCTACCCAGCAACGATGGATGTGTTCTGAAAGCTATCGTCTTCCTTTTATGGATGATATGCATACTGGAGCGAGTCCAGTTCTGGTCCCCCGCATTGAATGCAGGTCAGCCGGTTAGATAGCAGGCAACCGCTGTATCCGGATGACCAAGTGCGCTGAATCGTTGTAGATCTCTGAAAGAGGGAGGCGGATAGCCTCCCTCTCGAACGTTCACGGCCAGGGTATGGCCGTCTTATGCAGGCACGGCTTCGGCTTCTGCCTCAACCGAGACTGCGGGGATGAACAGGGGGATGGCGCCGCTTTGTTGGCGTTTCACCAGTTCAGGCAGAGCGTTCGGCGGAACGTTCAGCGGCATGGCAATCACGGTCAGGCTTCCCGACGTGATCACGGGCGGAGTAACGTTGGTTTCGCCGAAGGCGAAGATCACATCGTCCGTTTCAGCGGCCAGGATGTCCAGCATCGTTTTTGCGATGTTGGGAGCCAGGACAGTCCAGCCTTGCGTCAGACCGTCGTACTCACCGAGCATGTCTTCGGTCACGCCGAGGTCATCGGCTTCCGCGGCTGCATAGAGCTGGCAACCGATGGTCGCCAGGACCAGGTGACCGCGTTCAGCCAGGATCGAGCGCGACCGGCGCAGGAATTTCTGCCAGGTCTTCACGGTCATCTTGATGGCCGGGCCTTTGGCCGGGACGTACTGTTTCAGCAGCGGGGCGAAATCGGGGAACTTCGAGGCCTTTTCCCACAGGTGGTAGTACACGTTCAACGAGGGGATGTGCAGCGCCAGTCCGTTGGACTGGAAGCGCAGTTCCACGACATCAGCCTTCTCGACCTTGGCAGCCCGAAGAACAGCAGCCAGGCTGTCGGCGCCCACCAGGGCGCGGCAGTCCTTCGACGCCGGGACCGTCATGGAGCGCAAGGCCAGGATAAAGCCATCCGCACAGGCGGCCATCAGCTGGTCGCCGGTTATGCTCAGACTGACCGCGGTCAGGTCGAGCCGGGCTTCGTCGTCAGCCGAGGCCGGTGTGACGCGTGACAGGTCCGCCAATTGCTGACCAGTGATGGTGACAGCAGGGTCTTTGCCAACGATCCGCTCGTAGATCTGCGTGGAGCAGGAGCCGGAACGGAGCGTGACATGCGAAGTGCTGTTGCCGCCAGTCAGGTGCAACTGCCCGTTCGCTTCCGTGATGGTGATGGGACCAGAGTCCATGACTTTTGCCAGGTCCGCGAGCGTTTGGGCTGGGACCAGCGGGATGAGATCCGACGTGGGGGCATTGGTCACTTGCGCTGGGACTTTCACGAGCACGTCGCCCGGTACGCCGGACGCGACCAATTCTATGCCCTCCGGGGCGATCCGAAATGCAAGATCGCTTGCCTTGTTCGTCATTGGCTTGATCAGCGCCAGGGCGTTGACCAGGGCTTCCTTCAGAACAATGGCGGTTGGGTGGGAGATCTTCGTTTCGCCTGGGCGGCCGGTATCGCTAGGAATGGCGGCGCTGGCCACCTGCTCTTCGAGCCTGGCCGTGAACTCTTCCACGGTCGGGACCGGTTCTTCGGCCACAACGGGAATATCCACGTCGAGACGCTCGAACAGGAACAGGCAGACGTTGATCTTGGTGAGAGCGAATTCACCGCTCAGGGGAACGCCGCGCTCGTCATCATAAATGGTGGCGGCGTGTTCCTGGAACCACTGGCGGAACTTCTTGGGGCCGGTGGTCAGGAAGGTTTGCGGCGCGATGAAAGCGGCGTGACCGCCAGCTTTCAGGGAACGCAGGGCCAGTTCCAGGAACATATGCTCCGAGCGGGTTGCCCCGCCGGTGCAGACTTCCTCTGCGGAATATGTACCCCACTTGATCCCAAAGGGCGGGTTGGCGAGTACCCAGTCGAACTTGCCTTCGATATCGGTCATGTGGTCGAAAACGTTGGCGTTCGTCCAGGATACCCAGGGAACGAGCCGCTCGCCGATGCGGGCACAGTCTTGATCCAGCTCGAAGGCTTTGACCGCAAGACCTTTGCCTTCCAGGGGAGTGAGCAAGGCCCCTAGCCCGGCGGACGGCTCCAGGACTACACTGTCCAGCGCCAGGCCGGTCGCTTCGATGGCGTTGATGAATCGTGATGCCATCGCATCGGGCGTGAAGAACTGGCCGGTATCCTGCGCGTTTATGGGGAAATACTTCTCCCGCACTTCCGCAGGGGTCAGGACCGGCACGGCGGGCTTGGATCGAGCCGAGGTGGAAAAAGGTTGGTCATTCAGCCAGGCGAGAACACGGTCCCGCTCGGTCATTTGACGGTTTGAAAGTCTGATTGCCATAAGGCATACCTCCATAGGGAATGTGCCGCTTGTGCGGCATGAATGAGTCGGCTGAAGCCGCTCCCCAGGCCATTTGGGAATGGCCTGGGGAGGGGTTCCAAAAAGAAGGGCGTGCGGATGGCACGCCCTTCTTGTGTGTTGCTTCGAGGCGGGTAGCCTCAGGATTGGAGGGAGTCAAGTGCAGCTTCAACGACCCTACGATCATCGGAGATGCACAGGAACCCGCCAGGGATGCCATGCGTCGAGAGTGGGAATAATCCCCAACCGATGAGGTGGGGATCATCTGGCTTGCATGGCACAACTTTCACCTGGTCCCAACAGCCATTGGCCTCGGCGATCGAGGCAAGGTACTGGTTGTTGATCTTCAGGCGAAGAACAATTGGAGAAAGAGTGTAGGTCATGCGACAAACCTCCAGAGGGTCAACCGGCAACTGCCTTCGGGAACAGGACTTGCCAGGTTCCCTGGGTGTGCCGGATTGAAATGCGGGATGAGTAGACTGCACCGGTCGTCTCGATGACAATTTGATCGGTATCTTGCAGGACACGGGCGATGCGCAGCCACCCTGGGAAGGACAACCACACGTCGCGCTGAGGCTCGAAGCGGTGAGACCGTGTTGCCAGGTCAACGACCATGACTGCATCGGTAAAGCGCAGATGCAGGCAGGCGTCTTCCAGGAACAGACCGGTCAGCAGCCGTCCGGCAAGGATGTCTTGCAGATGGCGATGTTTCATTTTTCCTTGCCTTTCACCAGATGATGATCTTGCATAACGCTTGGCGGATCTCATCTTTGAGACCGTCATCAAATGCGGCTGATTCAGCATCCAGTTCCAGTGTTTCGCTGAGAAAGGACCAGGATCCTGCTGGGGCTAGGATGACGTTCTCGACATCGGGTTCATGGAAGTAGATCGCCGCGAGGTGGATGGCTTCAGCCAGTTTGCGCAGCCAGGTGGTTTGTTCGAGGAATCGAACATGCCATGTTACCGGCAGCCAGCGGGGGCAGTACAGGATGCCACACTGATCCGGGAAGATCATCCGGGTGAGCAGCCAGGTCAGGATGGCAATCAGGCCACAGGAAGCGAGCAGGATGGCAGTCATACGGCCTCCTTCTTTCTGGCTTCCACAGGCTCGATCTCCGGTTTGTTGCACTCTGAGCAGCACCGGGCATGACAAACCAGGTTACACGTGCAGCCGATCTCGTCCACGTATTTGATCTCTCCGCGGAGAAATCGCATACGGTGACAGTCTGGCTCGTGCAGCTCGTGGCGGTCTTCCCACTCTTCGTCTGTGAATGCTTCCTTGCAAACACAGCAAGGGCGCTTCTCGCTTTCCCAGCCCATCTGCTTCCAGACTTGCATTTCATGGATCAAGTCGGTGATGTCGCGGGGATCGTTGGCGGGCGTGTCAGGCTGCATCCAGGTCAGTTGCCAAAACTCGTGCCAGGGATGATCATCGTCGGTCTCTTCGCCGGGGCTATTGAAGAAGCAAACAGGCAAGCCCACTTTCTCGACGATGAACCACTCGCCATCATGCAGGGCTGCGCGGATCTGCTCTTCCAAGATTGAGACCGGCAGGTTGCCGCTGTAAGGGAAGATGACCATGCCGTACTGCTTCCAGTTGCTTGCATCGCGGTACATATACTTGAACAAGATTTTTGCCATAAGGCATACCTCCATTGGGAATGTGAGCGACCAAAAGGCCGCCCCGGATGTTGTCGAATTCCAGGAACTCGACAACATCCGGGGCTGTCCTTTGCTATCTGCTGTTACACAGGCAAGGGGTAGCGGATGGGACCGGCGTCGATGAAGACAACCCACCCGACTACACCATTACGATCTGCTTTCTACCTGGTGAGGTCGAAAGCAGCGTTCAGCCGATCATTCTCTATGCGACGTTGATTTTCGTTGCCCGCGTAGATCAACGCCCGGAGGGTGGTGATCGCAGCGACCAGCAGGATCGCAGCCAGGAAGACGGCGAGAACAAGAATTGCAGACATGGCGCACCTCTCTCGAAAAAAATGGGGCGGGTAGCCCTTGGGGGTCGGCGAAAGCCAGCCTCCCCTCGAAGGGGTACGGGGTGGTACTCCATCGAAGGGAGACTGCGACCAAAGGGGAGAGAGGTGCAGCCACGCCGGACAATCCCCGTGGTGCAGGGGAGGAAATAACGGTCCCATCCGCAGTCATCCCACCGGGGAACGGTCCCGGACCGCCTGCTCGGGGCAGGCCGTAAACCCTGCTGCCAAAGAATGGCAGCCGTTTGGGGATGAGGGTGTCCCTGGGTTTGTGGCCCAGGGACGAGGCATGTTGGTGTTACATGCCGGTGCAGGTTTGTATCCTGCGATTCAGTTGTGGTAAGGCTATCAGCGCTACGCAGGTTCGCCAGCGAGTTCGTCGCCTTCGGCTTCAGCAGCCTCGGCAACCGGCTCGATGTTGGCGAAGGTGATAACGTAGGACTGGTGCTTGATGTTGTCTTGCGTGCCAGTCCACTCTTCCATGATCAACTTGCCCTTGGCGACGAACTTGTCGCCTTTGGACAGGTTCTGGAGAGCGGCGAGAGCGCCTTCGATCTGGTCGGTCTTGGAGAAGACCTTGACCGTGAACCACATCGAGGGGAGGAACTCGCCGGCGTCATTCTTGCCCTGGCTGTAGAACGCGCGGATCTTGCCCCAGGGCTTGCCGCTCTGGGCGTACTTCACTTCCGGCTCGCCCGCAGCTTGCAGGGTCATGGCGATGAAATTCTGGCGCTTGGCCTTACCATTGGTGTTGCTGTTATCAGTAGTCATTTGACATACCTCCGTAGAGAAATATAGGAAACGGGCGGGTGGCCCGTAGTCCACAAAGAGAAAAGAGGACCCTCGGCGAGCATACAGGCCGAGGGTCCCTGATTGTTATCCGGCTCGTTGACAGGCCTCTGCCAGGGGGCAGAAGCCGCATTCCCAGTGATCGTCGCTGTCTTCGGCGAGGACCGGCGGGAGGCCGGGGGTGAGCAAAGCCTTCAGGCGCTCTTTCAGGAACGTCATAGTGGCTTCGCGGTTGTAAGGGACTGCAATCCGCAGGGGCAGGGTGGGAGGCAGGTAAACCACCTCGCCGCCCATGATTGGCAGCTGGCCAGTCGCGCCCAGGGCGGCAGCCACATCGGCGATGTTCTTCTCGATCAGCAGGCCGTACAAGTTGATCTGCCTGGCATGGGAAGAACGGGCTTTGGGCGGGGTCACATCCCGGTAGACACCGGCGCGGCTAAGGTCGCCGCATTTCGGGCAGGCGAACTTGCGATCGCCTGTCTTGCTCGTGGCCGAACCGCAGCCGGTGCAGGTCCAGGTGGACTGCTGCCGGGGCGGGTTTTCCGTCACCTTGTAGTCGGTGATGAACAATCCGTTCGGACGCAATTCCACCAGGTCCGGCTCGCCGGAAAGAGTGATCTTCTGACCCAGGAACTTGAAGGTCCAATCCAGGCGGGTTTTCTTGATCCCGCCGGGGGAACCTTCGAGGAGGTCATGAACGGCAGTGCCGCGAGTCATGCGGTACAGGCCATCCATTTTCTCGAACCAGATGTTTTTCTTCTGGAGCCGAAGCCTGCGGGGGCAGTGTAGCAGCTCGGTGACGGAAAAACCAACCTGTGCACCGCGCATGGCGGCGATCTGGTTTGCCAGGTCAGGATGGCGGATGCCCGAGACGATGCGTTCGACGATCGGGACTGTCAGAGGACAGCCGGGATTGCGTCCGCAATGGGAGCATTCGATGCAATTGGCGAACGTCACAGGTTCTTCGGTGACGACGCACAGGATACCGGCCAGACCGTGGCCGGTTGGAGTGGTGAATACCTGGGTGGGGGCGGCGGTCAGTACCATGTCAACCTTGCCCTTCTTCGCCCGACGGAACTGCGAAGGCGCCGTCGGAGGCCTCGATCTTGTTCCAGTTGATCGAGGGGGCGCCAGTCATATACTGCTGGACATGGGCATAACCCTTGCGGGTAATACGCCGACCGCGCGGGGTGCGGGCGATCAAGCCCATCAGGAGCAGGGCTGGTTCGATAACGTGCTCGACCGTTGCCATGTCCATCCCGGCATTGGCGGCCAGGGATCTGGGGCCGACCGGTCCGCCGCGATAGGTGGAGACCAGGACCTGAAGATACTTACGGTCCGCGTCCTCCAGACCGAGATCATCCAGCCCCAGCATGGGCATGGTCGATTCGACCAGGCCGCCATCGATGATATCGGTGGCCAGGCTGACGGCCGCATCCACGCAGCGCCGGAGAAGGCGCAGCGCGACGCGCGGCGTGCCGCGTGAGCGGACGGCGATCCCGGTCAGGGCAGCTTCATCGGTCATGTACCCCAGGGTGTCGGCGGCGCGCAAGGCGACCGCCTTCAGCTCGTCCTGGGTGTAGGGCTGCAAGTAAAAGCCCTGCCCGAAACGGGCGCGCATGGGTTCCGGCAGCATGCCGAAGTCTGTCGTGGCGCCAACCAGCGTGAAGGGCTTGATGCCCATCGTGATCAGGCGGGACTCACTCCCTTCGGGCTTGATGGAGATTTTGAAATCTTCCATTGCCGAGTAGAGCAGTTCGGCCATCTCACGCCGCATGGCGTGGCACTCATCCAGGAAGAGAACGTCGCCCTCCTGGAGCATCACCAGGATGCTCGCCAGGTCTCCGGCCTTCTGGATGGACGGGGCAGCCAGCTCGTGAAAGCGGGCATCCTGTTCGGCAGCGATGATCGCCGCCAGGGTGGTCTTGCCGAGGCCGGGGCCGCCGTAGAAAACGACATGCTCCAACGTAGCCTGGCGCTGCCTTGAGGAGTCGAGCATCAGCCTGAGCGTCTTTTTCAAGTCGCCTTGGCCAATAAATTCCTCCAAGGTTTTGGGGCGGAAGTTTCGTTCGTCCGCCACCTGGGTGGGTATTGCTTGGGTGGTCATAGAGACATACCTCCATAGGGGATTTGCCGTCTGCGCGGCATGGGTAGAACGACCACCATCGTTCTCGTGGAAAGCCAACTTGGTTAGCTGTCCACGAGAGCGCCGCTGGAATCAAAAAGGACCCCGTCGGGAAGGAGTCGGGATTCTTTTTCGTTAGACATATTTGCTTGTGAATATGTCAAAGATGATTTTTAGTTATATTTATTGACCGCTTTTTTGTTTTATTGTATAGTTGCCCAGAAAATAGCATTAGCGGCGGGTTGAGGAATTTGTACTATGGAAAATCTTTACGAACTCCGGACTAAGTTCAATCGACAGCAACGCGAAATTCTTACTACAATTTGGCAACATTGGATAAAAGATTCTCATTGGATTCCGGTGAGAGCTCTCCATGCAGCATACGGCGGTAAGGCGACAGTATTACCTGTGCTTCAGCAATTCGGGGGGACAGTCGTGTATGAAACCGAAGAGAATGCTTTGCAATATTATGGGCTTACTTTCCTTGGAGTATTACTCTCATCAAAAGGGGAACGTGTTGAAGACCTCCTTGCAAATTACATCCGATTGGCGCAGAGGCTAGCTTTGCAAGATCCCAATCGTACAAGTGTTTCAAGCCAGGATGCGCTCTCGCATCTTTCCTTGGATTTTGGTGAAGTTATAGAACTAGGTTGCGCAATATTTCTCTCGCCGTTTCTTTCGAGCGGTTCACACGGCACGCGTGAATGGAACGCGGGATTGCCAAAAGAAATTGAGGATATTCCTGATGACGTTCACAAATATATTTGTGAACGTGCGATGGAGCAATACGAACCAGATATGCCAGTTCTATTTTCAGAGCGACAGACTTTTCCATCTCATCGAGCAAAGGTTTTGCATCAAGTGATTGTTCCGGGATTCGTGAACGATGTTAAGGGAGATGTTTTTGTCGATGAGATTAGAATGCGGCAAATTGCTGATATCCGTTCCGAAAAATTTGATCTACAAAAGTTGCTTGAACTTTGTAGAGAACTTAATGTCTGCTACTCTAATGAATGTTATTTTGCTGTAGCTATGCTAACGCGTGCCCTACTAGACCATGTTCCACCTATCTTTGGCTTTGGTACCTTTGCTGAGGTTGTAGATAATTACAAAAGTACACGGTCTTTTAAAGGATCGATGGCACATCTAAACATATCTTGTAGAAAAATCGCGGATGGCCATCTACATGTATCGATAAGGGAAAAAGAAGCTCTTCCGAGTAAAACCCAAGTTAATTTTGCCAATGATGTTGATGTGTTATTGGAAGAGATAGTTAGGATATTAAAATAGGTTATTAACCTACACCTTCCTAATAAGCGTTTGTAGTGTAGCGATCAGAAGCAAACTGATGGGATAACACAATGTCAAAGCGCACAAGGCATAAGCCAATCATTGATCCGCTGCTAACCGTTTCTGACGAAGGCATCGGAGATTATCTTCTCAATTGTGGGAGGTTAACAACGCCGACAGTTATTGATACCAACGTGATGCGGTTCAGCAAGAAAATTTTCCCAAATGAAAACCCTGTATT
>CAZRCR010000014.1:0-11709 GCA_964598615.1 uncultured Anaerolinea sp. | reverse complement strand
GCCGGAATATGCCCAGCGGCTAATATGGCTTTTACAGCAGCCTGCCTCTCTTCCTTTAAATCCGAAAATGTTGAAGAAATAAATACTTGAAGTTTTTTGTTATGGGACATAGTATTTTTTCTCCTAAAAAACAAGATATAAGCAAAATAACAAGATTATTGTTTATTTATGCTAATCTCCACCTAGCCTTTAAAGGCATCATCAAATCCCACGTAAGTAAATTAGTAGATAGCCTGGTGTAAGGGATTATCCTTTCTCTCCCTTACACCAGTATCGCTGTTTGTTATAACTTTACAGCTTTTTCACTTCCATTTGCTAATGAACCAAGTGCATTTCGCGTGTCAAAAATCAGACGTGATGCATCCAAAATAGCAGGATAGTCATACGCCTTATGATTTGTTATTATTATAACAATATCTGCAGCCCGCACCGACGCCATTAAGTCCAACACACTCTGCAGTTCCTCACCATCTTCTGTCGAAAGAGATGGGATATAGGGATCATGATACTCAACTACTGCTCCCTTCTTATGAAGCAGACCAATAACATCTAATGCTGGAGACTCTCGAATATCATCAATATCTGGTTTGTAAGCTACACCCAGAACAAGGCAACGCGAATTTTTAAGTGTTTGCCCGCGATCATTAAGGATATCTAGAATCCGATTGACAACATAACGTGGCATGTTCGTGTTTATTTCAGAAGCTAGTTCAATAAAACGAGCAGTATAACGAAATGTTTTCATTTTCCAGGAAAGATAAATTGGGTCAATAGGAATACAATGTCCACCTAGCCCAGGGCCGGGGGTAAACTTCATGAAACCAAATGGTTTTGTAGCCGCCGCATCAATAACCTCCCATACATTGACGCCCATGCGTTCGCACATAATTGCCATTTCATTAACCATGGCAATATTAATCATACGAAATGTATTTTCAAGCAACTTTGCCATTTCGGCCGCTTCTGCCGAAGAAACCACGTGAACTTTTTGTATGGCTTTACTATACCATGCAGCAGCAACTTCACTACATGTTTCAGTAATACCACCAACAACCTTAGTGGTATTTAGAGTTGTGTAATCCTCCCTACCAGGATCAACACGTTCAGGGGAAAAGGCAAGAAACCAACTTTCGCCAACTTGCAAGCCTGTTTTTCCGCACAAAAGAGGAAGCACAACTTCTCGGGTAGTACCAGGATAAGATGTGGACTCTAATACAACGATCATTCCTTCATGCATATAATTTGCCAACTGTTCAGTAGCTGACAAAATGTATGACATATCAGGATCACCAGTTTTACGTAACGGCGTGGGAACACAGATACTAACCGCATCAGCGTTCTTCAATATTGAAAAATCTGTTGTAGCCGTTAATTTTTTAGCATTGACCAGATTAGAAACAGTCTCGTTAGCAACATCAGGTATATAGGATTCGCCTTTGTTTAGCAAGCTAATCTTCTGCGCATCTGGATCAATCCCGGTAACGGTAAAACCTGCTTCAGCAAAAACAACTGCCAGCGGTAGTCCTACATAGCCCATGCCTAAAATAGCTATTTTGGCAGTTTTATCATTTAGTTTATTCAACAATAGTTCTTTAATGTTCATTTTTCCTCTTTAATATCATTTAGTTTTTTAGAACAGACTTAACTGCTTTGGGTCTTCCTTCGGCTCTTCCGCCACCGGAGCGGGAGCGGACCGTTTTAACGCGGCGCGTGCCTGCTCGAGCAGTTTCGGCAACTGGGCGAAATCATGCAGGATGGCGGGCTTGAGCGCCGCTTGATGCAGGGCTGCCGCCGGGTGGAACATGGCGATCACGAACCGGTCGCCCACCCGCCGCATCTGTCCATGCACCTGGCTGATCTTCACGCCGGGCATGAACTTGCCCATCGAGAAACGCCCCAACGTAATGATGATCTTCGGATTAATGGCCGCGATCTGCCGCTCCAGGAACTCGTTACAGGCCGACAGTTCCTCCGGCAGCGGGTCGCGATTGCCGGGTGGACGGCACTTGACCACGTTGCCGATCCACACATCCTCGCGTTTCATCCCGGCCTGGGCCAGAAGTTCATTCAGGAACTACCCTGCCGCGCCGACGAACGGGCGTCCCTGCTCGTTCTCGTGGAACCCCGGCCCCTCGCCAATGAACATGATCTCGGTCGTCACCGGACCCTCGCCCGGCACCGACAACTTTCGGGAACAGTGCAACACGCACTTCTGGCAGGTGGAGACTTCTTTGGCGATCTGGGCAAGGGTTTCTTCGGGGATCATGGTTTCCTCCAGGAGTGCAGGCTTTGGCCTGCAGATCGCGGACTGAAGTCCGCACTCCAAAATTTATATTGCAAGGCCATCCAAACCGTTCAAACTCATCAGGATCGCATCCTCGTTGTTATCCTTGTAGTACTTCGGGCGGATGCCGTCCACAACAAAGCCATATTTTTTATACAAC
Organism: uncultured Anaerolinea sp.; assembly: GCA_964598615.1. GTDB lineage: Bacteria > Chloroflexota > Anaerolineae > Anaerolineales > Villigracilaceae > UBA877. Next base: position 9,265 of record CAZRCR010000014.1, on the reverse strand, counting down.
GCCTGCGCACCCAGGTTCCCGGCGCGCACCTCGAGGAACGAACGCGTCGCGCCTTCCTCGCGTGCTGCCACCAGTGCGGCAATCATCAACTTCTCGCCGATCCCCTGCCGCCGGAAATCAGGATGGGTGGCGATGGTGGCAATGTGCGCCTCGTCCACAACCAGCCAAAGGACGAGCATGGCGGCAATCCGCCCATCCACTTCGGCAACCCAGCCGCGCGAGACCGGGTTCTCGGTTACTTCAAATTTGAAAGAACGTTCCGGCCACGGCAGGCTGAACGAGAGCACATCGATCTCGTGCACCGCCGGAACGTCGGCCAGCGTCATGCGCCGGAGCACGAGGTTCATGCGATCGGTGCTCCCACCACGTGCAGGTAGATCGGGGCCAGCGCAGCAGGAGCATCCACCTGACCCGCCTGCCAGCGTGCCCAGGCAATTTCGGCCAAAACCCCCGGCCTGCGCAGCGACTGCGCCGGGGAGACCAGGGTCACATTCTTGAACTTACGCGCTAAAAGCTGACGCTCGTCAGCGGTCAACTCGCCGCAGACGATGGTCGGCTTTTTGATGGCCTGTTCCAGTTCGGCGGCAGTCGTCCCCGCGGCCGGACCGTCAGCCTGCCAGCCGTTTTCAGCAGCGTGGTACCAACCGACAGCAATCCGTCCGCGCCCGGCCTGGAGCACAGCCGCCAGCTTTTTATTGGTTACCGGCACGGAAGCAGCCACCACATCCAACGTAGGCACGCCCACCAGCGGAATGGACCGGGACAGCGCCAATCCCTTGGCGAACGACAGTCCCACCCGCAGGCTAGTGAACGAACCGGGGCCGAGCGCCACACCCAGGGCAGTGACATCCCCCATCGTTTTTCCGCAGCGGGCCAGCAGTTCAGCCAGCGCCGGGGCGACCTGCTCGGTGTGACGCGCTCCCCCGCCCCAGACCAGTTCCCCGGTCACAGAGGCCCCGTCGTAAAGAGCAAGCCCCACGCGGGCAGTGGAGGTATCGATCGCCAGTAACATCAGTCGGCTCCATAGACCGTCTGCCGGAGATTGTTCAGCAGGGACTCATAACGTCTGCCCTGCGCGGTGAAACGCAGGGTGCGGTGTTCTTCCGATTCGTATTCGAGGAAAGCCCACAGCCGTTCGGCGGGCAGGATGGGTTCCACCCGCTCCGGCCACTCCACAAAGAGCGGGCCGGCGGCCAACAGGGCATCCAGATCGAGTTCCTCGGCTTCCCCCAGGCTTTCCACACGGTAAGCGTCGAAGTGCGAGAGCTGGCCGCCATCCACACGGCGATAGGCATTGACCAGCACGAAGGTCGGGCTGGAAACTTCGTCCTGCGCACCCCAGCCGCGCGCCACGCCTTGCACGAAAGTGGTTTTCCCCGCGCCAAGGTCGCCCTGAAGGCAGACCAGGTCACCCGGCTGTAACAGCGCGCCAAGGTGCATCCCCAGGCGGCGGGTCTGCTCGGGGGATCTGCTAAAGAATTCGAATGTGTGCGCGTCCAGGATGGGCATGGCGAGGGGATTATACTACAGCGGATTTGGAGGTTCCCGCAACAAAAAGCAACTGCGCTGTTGTCGCAGTTGCTTCAAATTTCGAGAATATTAGAAAAGCGGCCCAAAATCCCAGGTTCAAACCGCTTCCAAAATCCGCTGGTTGGCCAGGGCCACATATTTCTCATCGACCTCATACCCGACGAAGTGACGGCTGCTCTTGCGCGCCGCGATGGCCGTCTGCCCGCTGCCCATGAATGGGTCGAGCACGATTTCGCCCTCGAATGTATATAACTGGATTAAACGCCGCGGCAGTTCGACCGGGAACGGGGCCGGGTGACCGACCTTGCGCGCCGGTTCGGCGGGAAACGTCCAGATGGATTTGTTGTACTCCATGAACTCTTCACCGCTGATGGTGCTGGGACGTTTCTCCGGGTTCTGGCGCTTGAAGGTCTCCTTGGAGAACACGAGGATATACTCGTGCACATCGCGCAGGGTGGGATTGCCAGCCGATCTCCAACTGCCCCAGGCTGTGGAGGGAGAAGCGCTGCCCGCCTTGTTCCAGATCAACTCGCCGCGCATCAGGAAGCCAAGACCGATGGCCTGCTCGGCGATGAAAGCATGCAGGGGAATATAGGGCTTGCGCCCCAGGTTGGCAACATTGATGCACATCCGTCCACCCGGAACGAGGACGCGCCAGGTTTCCTTCCAAACACGCTCCAAAAAGGATAAGTATTCCTCCAGCGACAAGTCTTCGTCATAGTCCTTGCCCACATTGTAGGGCGGGGATGTGACCATCAAATGCACCGAACAGTCCGGGAGTTCGGTCATTGTCTCGGAGGAGTGCCCGTAGATCCGGTCGAGCGACTCGGGCGGGAGGGGGTTCTCAACATACGGCACATCCTGTCCATGCGGCTGGGAATCGTACAACTTCCCGGCGTAGAAGGCTGACGAATCATGCCCGACCCGGCCAGGTGTCCCGAAGGAGGATGTTTTGGTGGTCTTCCGTTTGGTCATACCGGTCTCTCTACCGCGAGGGCACAAAACCGCAAAGAATTCGTGCTTTTATAGTTAAACGACTTCACCAAGTGCCCCTAATACCGACATCAAAGTCGGGTAATCATCGCGCAAAAGGGTGATCAGCTCGCGAGTGGCATCTTCGACCCACTTTACGTTTTTTGTTTTACTTTTTACGTCCAGGATGTGCGCCGCCAGCACCTCGCCGATCGGGATATCCTTGGCCTGCAGGATGTGGCGGAAGTAGCCGAAGTGTCCCGCGCTGGTGAACTTGACCAGTTCCACGTCCGAGCAGAGGTAGATCACGTCCAGGCTGAGCGGCGGGCGGGGCGGGAGAAGATGGAGTATCTTGCCGCCTTGCTCGTAACCCACCGCCAATACGGACATTTCCACCGGCACGATGCGATTGACACGGCTGTCGGCAATGGTATCGTCGTCCACGCGCCCGGCAGTGACCAGTTGACGCACCAGGCCATCGTCATCAATGTGGATATCGTGAATGATGCCGTAGATCTTATAATCCTCGGTCAGCGGGGCGCAGACCAGCGCACCAAAGGCCGGGGCTTGCAATTGCGAAACACTGCACCCGGCGATGAAGCCGGTTGTTCCGGCGCGCAGTAAACGTCCGATCTCATAAGTGGTCATCGCTTGTAACTCCCTTTGGTGCCTGAAATATCCTTGGCAGATTTCTTGGCCGATTCAACATCCATCTCCACGTTCTGTCCGCGCAGTTCGCGGGTAAGCAGAAGTTCCACCTGCTCCTTCTCATCGAACGAAACTTTGGCGGTCTCGTGGGCACGGTGCAGGATGTACGGATAAGGCTTCGCGCCCAGCAAACTGCTCTGCTTGATAAGAATGCCATGCAGCAAGCCGAGTTTTTGCGGATCGTCGGCCACCCACTGCGGCAATTCCACGCGGGCGATGGACGGCTTCGCGGTGAGGCTGACATTCAGGTAAAAGAAGTGGATGGCGCGTCCGCCGCTGTAGCGCGCCCGCGAACTGGACTGCAGGGCAAACACAGCCGAACGTTCGCCGGGCTTCAGAAGTCTGCCCAGCAGCCAACGGTCGGTTACGCCCAGCAGGGGATGATAGTCATGCAGTTTAGCCAGGTCTTCATCGGTTGCCTGGGCGATCTCGAGCAGGCGGATGACAAGATCAGCGGCAGGCTTGTCCACGTAGCCGCCGAGGATCACTTCCAGACTATTGAGTTTATCCAGATCGTCGAGGTACTTGCGCAGGAATTCCTGATAACTTCCGGCATTGGCCGGATCCTTGGCCCCCCACAATTCCACGGGACCATCCGTCAGCGCCACTACCGGACCCGGCGCCCGGCGCGCCAGTTCGAGCAGGATGGTACGCTCGCGGGCATCGCGTTTCAGGGCAATGCCTCCTTCATCCAGCACGAGACCGGTCTTGGGGTCGCGCAGGCTTTCTTCGAAGAGCAGTTCGCTCTCCGTGAAAATTTGCGGCGCGTCCCCCGAGCCAGTACGCAAGGACACTGCCCCGATGTTGACCAACCCGTAGAGCAGGCTGGCATGCCGGTCCGGGACGATCTGCGAGCCATCGATGGCGATCAGGCTGGCAGCTGCGGGGGTAGGGTCCGCCGGTTGACGGGTGAGCAGGTTCTCGGTCCGCGGCGAGGCGCAGCGCAGGTTGGGGTCGAAGTCCCGCGCAGCGTGTTCCACCTTGTCGTGCAGCCGGTTCAGGTCCGCAGCGTGGGCGTTCAACAATTCCCAGGCGCGCTCCTGCCTGACTTTCAAGGCCTCCTGGTTGGCTGGCGCATTCTGCCCGATGGTGCGTATCTGGGTAAAGATTTGCTGGAAGTCGATGGACATGGCAATCCCGTTAGAACATTTGTGCAAATTGTAAAGGCAAACCGCGCGGACGGCAAGGAACTTTTTTCAACCCGGGAACGTCTCTGGCACTGTTATACCACCAACCAAAAGGAGATACTACCATGCGTTCCAAACTTTTCCTGCTCGTTTCCATTCTGGTGCTCGGCTCGCTCCTGGCAGCCTGCAGCCCGGTTGCATCACCCGCCGCGGAGACCCGCTCCCTGAGCGTGAGCGGCACCGGCACGGTCTACCTGACCCCGGATATTGCCTATATCTACGTGGGCGTCGAAACCCATGACGCGGATGTTTCCAAGGCACTGGCCGACAACAATGTGCAAGCCCAGGCCGTGGTGGACGCGCTCAAGAACCTGGGTGTGGCCCCGGAAGATATCCAGACCAGCAACTTCAGCATCTGGTCGATGGAAGATTACGATGAAATGGGCCAGCCGTATACAAAGTACGTGGTGACCAACAACGTCTACATCACAGTGCGCGACCTGAGCAACCTGGGTACCCTGCTGAGCACGGTGGTGGCTTCCGGCGCGAACACGATTAACAGCATCTCATTCGATGTATCCGATAAAGCCGCCGCGCAGTCCGAAGCCCGCCAGAAGGCCATGGACAACGCAGTCGCCCTGGCCGAGGAACTGGCCTCCATCGGTGGCGTGCGCCTGGGTGATATCCAGACCCTGTCCTATTCCGAATACTACCCGTCCTACTATGCCTCCGGCATGGGCGGCGGTAGCGCCAGCGCCCCGAATGCGTCGGTGCCGATCCAGGTCGGTCAACTGGAGATCTCGGTCACGGTCAATGTGACCTACGGGATCAAGTAAGCCAGCCCTTCCATCCCCCCATTTCAAAACATGAAATGGGGGGATTTGCTTTTTGGGGAACTTATTGCATCGCTCATCGTCCTACCGTTGTACAATCACAATATTCAAGGAGCAAACCCATGAAAACCAAACTCTTCTTCCTGCTGTCCGTTCTCGTGCTCGGCACCCTGTTGACCGCCTGCACGCCTTCCACCATCACCGTCGAGAACCAGCCCACACCGCGCACCATCACCGTCACCGGCACGGGCCTGATCACCATGACGCCCGACCTCGCCTATATCTACATCGGCGTGGAAACCGAAGATGCCAGCGCCACGGTGGCAATGGAACAGAACAATGCCCAGGCACAGGCCGTGATCGATGTCATCAAGTCCTTCGGCGTGGAAGCCAAAGACATCCAGACCACCAACTTCAACATCTACCCCAACCCGATCTACGATGAGAATTATAACGAGATCGGCACCACGTACGTGGTTTCCAACACGGTCTACGTAACGATGCGTGACCTGGAACAACTCGGCGACCTGCTCGACGCCGTCGTCCGCTCCGGGGCAAACACCATCAACGGCATTTCCTTCGATGTGGCCGACAAGAGCGAAGCCATCAGCCAGGCCCGTCTCGCCGCCGTGGAAGACGCCCGCAAACAGGCCGATGAACTGGCCGATGCCACTGGTGTGCAGATCGGCGATGTGCAGACCATCTCCTACTACGACAGCACGCCGTCGGTCTACCTGGACTACTCCCGCTCGGCGTACGCCACCAATGGCAGCAGCGTTCCGGTCGAAGCCGGCTCCATGCAGCTGACCACCTACGTCACCATCGTCTACGAACTGAAATAAGCATCCTTCCCCATCCACCCTGCCTCCCCCGGAAAAACGGGGGAGGTTTTCGTTTCCGGTCAGTTATAATTCCGGCATCCTTCCAACCATCCCGAAGGCTTGACCTTCGGGATGGTAGTGAATAAGAGAAAAGGAAATTTTATGCTGACCGTTGGTTACATTGGCCTGGGACTGATGGGCAAATCCATCGCCCGCAACATCCTCAAAGCCGGCTTCCCGCTGGTGGTCCACAACCGCAGCCGCGCCGCCGTGGACGAACTCGCCGCCGAGGGAGCGCGTCCCGCCTCCTCACCGGCAGAGGTGGCTTCCCAGGTGGATGTGATCTTCACCAACCTGCCAGACACGCCTGATGTGGAAAAGGTCGTTCTGGGTGCGGACGGCATCCTGGCCGGGACGCATCCGGGTCTCATCTGGGTGGACAATTCCACCATCAAGCCCGCCACGGCGCGGACCCTGAGCCTGCGTCTCGCCGGAAAGAGCGTTCTCAGCCTAGATGCCCCCGTCTCGGGCGGGGACATCGGAGCGCGCAACGCCACGCTGACGATCATGGTCGGCGGACCGGCGGAGGCGTTGGAAAAGGTCATGCCGGTCTTCCAGGCAATGGGCAAGACGGTCACGCACGTAGGTGAGGCCGGGGCCGGACAGGTGGCCAAGGCGGCCAACCAGATCATGGTGGCGGCCCAGATGGTGGCGATGGGCGAACTGCTCATCTTCTCCCAGAAGGCGGGCGTGGACCCGGTCAAGGTGGTGGAAGCCATCAAGGGCGGTGCGGCCCAGTGCCGGACGCTGGATGTCAAACCACCGCGGCTCTTTGCGGGCAACCGCGCCCCCGGCTTCAAAGCCTATATGCAGGCCAAGGACCTGAACATCATCCTCGAAACAGCCCGTGAATACGGCATCCCGCTCCCGTCCGCTGCAGTGGACGCACAGTTGTATAATGCCATGCTCCAGAACGGCATGGGCGAACTGGATAACTCGGCAGTGCTGGGGATCATTGAATCTTTGGCTGGTGAGAAATTGAAGGAATCGTAGGGGCGGGGTTTATCCCCGCCCGGGCGACCACAAGGGTCGCCCCTACCGGAGAAATAATGGATAATTTCAAAAAATTCTGGCCATCCATCCGTGACTACGCCCTCGTCATTGCCGGGGCGCTGGTGCAGGCGGTTGGACTGCGTCTCTTCATGGTCCCGGCGGACCTGGCCTCGGGCGGCATCAGCGGCATCTCGCAACTGGTCCACCACTACACCAACTGGCCGATCGGTCTGATGGTGTTCCTCGGCAACGTGCCGCTGTTCATCCTCGGCTGGAAACTGCTCGGCGGACGGAAGTTCGCCATGCGCACCCTCGTGGCCGTACTGGCCTACTCGTTCTTCACCGAGGCGGTCACCTGGATGCCGTTCTTCCCGCTCGAAGGCCTCACCCATGACCTGGTGCTGAACTCGCTCTACGGGGCGGTGGTCAGCGGTATCGGGTATGGACTGGTCTACCGCGGGCAGGGTACCAGCGGCGGGTCCGACATCCTCGCCCGCATCCTCAACCGCTGGCGCGGCGTCTCGATGACCGCCAGTTACCTGATGACCGACGCGGTCGTCATCCTGGCAGCCGGTTTCGTCTTCGGCTGGGAGAAGGCCCTGTATGCCATCATCACCCTCTACGTCAGCGGCCTTGTGGTGGACAGTACCCTGGAAGGCGCGGGGACCGTCCGTACAGCGATGATCGTCACCGACCGGATGGAGGCCATCGCCGACCGAGTGCTGCACGAGATGGAGCGCGGTGTCACCTTCCTGCACGGCACAGGCGGCTACACCATGGCCTCGCGGCCGGTGCTGTATATCGTCATTACCCGTTCCGAGGTGCAGCAACTCAAGAACATCGTCCACGAGACCGACCCGGATGCGTTCATGGTCATCGGTCAGGCCCACGAGGCATTGGGCGAGGGGTTTCAGCCGTTCAAGAAGGCATGAGCCGGAAGTTTCTGAGGAGTCAAAAGAGCCTGAGGAAAAACCTCAGGCTCTTTTTCTTATTCAAAACATCATTATTTTGCAAATTGAGTGACGACTGCGCGTTGCACGCACTGCAATTATCGGCACGGTTATCGGTGAGCCGAAAGTTTTAACGATAGTCCAACTTTTTATGATAAGCCAATTTCTTTTAGCCATTTCTCAACAGGCGGCTGTATTGTTCCAGTAATATCTGCAATATCAAATTGTTCTCTAAGAGTGCCGATTATGTCTGCTCGTAAATTTCTAAAGCCAATGTCAGCCAGTAATAAAACTGGCTTGTTGAGTGCTCGCATAAATCCATATTCTAATGCTACATTAGGATTGAATTCATCCAATACTCTATCTTCTAGAATTGAAATCCCTATTTTGCAACATAACATATATACACAAACGTTATTCCATAAATTACGATCTCTCATATACATTTTATCGTCTGCGCGAAGAGGGGTTAGTCCATTTTTTCGTAAAACACTTCGTAGTTCACTATCAAGTTGTTCTAGTAGTTTATTTCCTGGAACAAAACGAGTCATGATGAATATATTTTGTTCAAATTTTGGATGATCTTCAAAAAAAAGTTTACATTCATCCGCAAGGAATGTATATCCAGGTGGCAAGAAGAAATTGTTCAACCTATCAAATCCTTTCAAATGGTAAAAATGGTTTTGAAAATTATAATTAATTTGCCAGTTCCATAATTGTCTTTCGTTATCGTCCCATTTTTGCCAATCAATTTCAACAGTTGGTCCATCACCGGTTATAGGTATTATCATCAGAACGTCTTGAGGAGTTACAGCATACTTTTTTCGAGCCATCTCTTGCCATTTCAAAATATTCTGAAGAGATGGTTTCTCTTCGGGGAGGTCAACGGTATCAGCAATATTAATGTTACCCGTACTGGAAAGTGAGGAGATGCTATCCCGAAGAATTATGATTAGATAGGTTGTTGCCCATTCGTAACCTTCCGATTCAAAATTTCTGATGGACCATCTGTGTAATTCTTGAGGATAGATCGTCTTTGCTTTTTCCTGTATTGAGTTTTGAACAGCAAAGGACCAAACTACAAAGAAATTGTCTCTCATTATTTTTAAATCCTTGAATAAATGTTTTCAACCAAATATTTGTTTATGCATTCATAAACAAATCATGAGCAATTCGTATAACGCCTTAATTGATTTCGATTGTGCCCCAACGGTGTTTATCTCGCGAACTGGATGATGATCCCCGCCACGAGTAGCGCCTGCCCGATGTGG
>CAZRCR010000013.1:0-11736 GCA_964598615.1 uncultured Anaerolinea sp. | reverse complement strand
GTGTCCATGACAGCGGGATGACCCATGCCACCGGCAGGATCACCAAGGCGGGAAGGAAAGACCTGCGTTCTGCCGTTGTGGAAGCCGCCAACCATGCCGTTCTTCACCACCCGCGCTGGAAGGTCGAGTATGCCCGCCTGGAACCACGCCTCGGACGCTCCAAGGCAATCATTGCCATCGCGCGCAAGATACTCGTCGTCATCTGGCATTTGCTGGCTGAAGAGAAAGTGGACCGTTATGCCAATCCCACCCAGGTAGCCTGTGGTTTCTTTGCTTTCGCCCACCGCGTGCGGGCGAAGAACCTGCCTGGAGGCCAGAGCGCTCTCCAGTTCACCCGGACCCAGATGGATCGTCTCGGCATTGGACAGGAGGTGCTCGTCCTTCCCTGGGGCACGAAGAAGTTCAAGCTTCCACCCAGCAGTCTGCCCATGAATAAAAAGTGAGCGGCGTCCCAAACAGGATATTCCTGTGAACTCTCGAATGAGAGACCCTAAGGTTTTTCGGGCTCACCGCTCAACATCATTATAGCCATTCCAATACCGGGATTCAAGCGCCCATCAAACGGAGTTCGAGTTGGGAGAGATATTGGTTGTTAAAGTGCAGTCTTGCTCCAGCTATCTTGTGTTAAAATCACTCCACCCCCACGAAGACGGGCTGGCTCGGATAGTTCCGGGCAGCTCGTCTTTTTGTTAGGAAAGATCTGGCGATTTTGTTATTCGTCCTGGGGATATTATTGCGAATTGTCATCTACAATAATCATTTGCCATCCTTCATCGACAGTAAAGCGGGATTCTTCAACGCTATAACCAGATTTGTTGATTACGGTTGAAAAATCACCCTGCCATCTGGGAAACTCCAAATATTGAACAACATGCCCATTCTTAGTAAAAACAAGAAGTGAGATGCGATCATTAGATTCAATTGTAGTAAAACGAGACCCAAACCAGAATCTACCAAGGCTTTTATCTATCATTTTTGATGTTGTGTATGGACCAAAAACATATAATCTATCCCAAGAAAAATTCGTCAATACCGAAAAATCAACAATTGACAAATCGCCAGAATAGGTTTGTGATATTGCAGCAGCCAGACTAACTTTCAAAGAATTTCTATCGTTTTCATTTTCTTTATAGTGATAATAAAGCAACCCAGCTAATATGCAAATTAATAATAGGATCCCGAAAATTTTCAATTTTTTATTCATAATTATAGAACTCCATTGATAGAGAGCAGAGAAAACGTGGTTTAGGGAACAGAACACATTGGGCATGCGTTACTAAAATATATATCACTTCCATCCCATACATACAACTGCCCTTCTTGTAAAGCACTCATAATGATCTGTTGCAGATCTTCATCAGAGACGTTCGGATTCAGTATGGCAATATTTCTACCGACTTCGTTATTGTGCAAATCCATAAATGTCTCCGCTTTACTTGGGTTATAGTTATATTCTGTCTCATGTGCTGTTGCAAATTTCTCGGCAAACTCTTCTCCAAACTCAGATGTCATCAAAGCGCTCCAATATGCGTGTCTGAACGCATCGCCTGGATCGTTCCAAAGAGCCATATTTGGGAATAATTCCTCTGCTTTTGACAGGGCTTTTTGCTGTATTAAATACATCCGGAATAATAGTCCCAAGTCTATTTTTCCACTTTCATCTAAGAGCAATTCGTATTCACCCGGAGAAATTTGATCGGTAACAATAAATCCTACCGTGACCATCTCGCCTTCGCCAACAATGTCAGGAGCGACAAAGTTCTCAAGCTCGCTATGCAATATTTCATTGGGGTCTCTAGCTAAACCTGAATATTTCGCAGGTGAAGTGTAATAGGGCGAACACTGCTCCCCGTCGATCATAATGGTACAGTTGCTTATCGGGGTATGCCCGGATGGGTCTGAATACCTTGACGGATTGTTATATCCGTAAGATAAATTGTTCGAAAGAGTATAGCACGTTCTCCCGAAGAATTATAAAACGCTGCCTAGCGGCATCCTTCCCGCAACTCCTGTGCTATGGCTACACCAGTTCTTCGATTTCTTTGAACGTCAACTTCACTTTGCCTTCGATGACCGGTAGCATTTCGCGCCACATGTCCATGAATGCAGCTTTACGCCGATCCAGTTCTTCGAGCGTGAAGCCGTGCAGGGTCATGATTTCCCGGATACGCTCCGTAAAATCACGCGGCAGCTGTTCCAACTGTTCCATGCAATAGTAGCGCCATTTCATGTCTGCCACCAGTTCGTTGTTCAGTCCAAAAAGCATGTCGAAGAAATAGAGCAAGCCCTGGTCGAACATGTGCTGGGCACTGACCAGGTTGCCGCGTTCCACCCACAACTGCGTGAGCCGGTTGACATACCACTCGGAAAGGGACAGGCCGGACATCATCAACCATTTCCGTTCTTCCGGTTTCAGCGGAACCTTGTCTTGCAGTAACTGCCCTGTCTTGCCCTGTGGATCGAAATGGATGACGGACCGGGCATAGGTCCAGCGTTTGGACATATCCCAGGTCCCGGTCAGTTCGTCTTCGTAGTCCGATAACCAGACCTGGACCTCCATCCCCTCCACCTGGAAGAATTTCCTGGTGATCGGAAGCTGCGTGCCGCGTTTTTTGAAGATGGCGATATCGATGTCCGCCGCCGGGTCGAAATAGCCGCGGGCGATTGCTCCCAGGAAGACGACTCCCACCACATCATTGCCCAGGTAGGGGCGGACGAATTCTTTGGCGATGCGGGTCGCTTTTTCGAGAAGTTCGGGGTTGGAGGATTGGATCAGGAATTTTGTGCTCATGCAAGGAATTATAAGACGCCTTTCAGGTCCATTCCTCCCGCGGTTGGCGTTGACTGGTCAGCGCGGCGAGGATGGCGTAAACCCTATCAGTGTGCTTATCCCCCGGACTGTCGGATCAAGGCCGTTTTGCATACAGCATGTGGGCCCCCAGATACGGGTAGCGCGCGTGGATGTCCGCAGCCGTGGAAAATCCTTTGGATTGGAGCAGCGCGGTGAGTTCTTCCATCCAGGTCTGCCCGCCGGGGATGTTGGTATGTACCTCGATGGACATCTGGCGGATTTTGGGCCAATCCTTGTCCTGGATGCCTGCAAGTACTTCCCGTTCCGCATTCTCGGCGTCAAGTTTGACGAAATCGATGCGATCCAACTGGTACTCTTCGATGAGTTGGGAGAGGGTCTTCAGGTGACATTGCACTTTTCGGGGAGTATAAGACCAACGTAACAGGGTGCGGATAAACCAGGTTCTCAAACCCAGGGGCAAAAGACGCTCGACCCCTTTGGCGGGCGTGGCAAGAAAGCACCGGACCTGTTGTTCGAAGTCGAATGGGTTGGCGGTGGAATCCGCGGCCACCCGGGGATAGAAATTGAACTCGACGTTTTTTTCTTCCTCTGCGAGTCCGATGTTGAGCAATGTCACGGACGATTTCGGCGGCCGGTGGTTCTCGATGTTCTCCTGGAGCGCTTCGAAGATTTGGGGGACCGGTTCCATCGTTATCAGTCTGATATCGGGTACCTGTTCCAGAATGAACATGGACCACAAACCGATATTCCCGCCGATGTCCATGACCACATCTCCGGGGTGAACGCTCAACCCCTCCCGAAGGTAAGGCTCTTCCTCGTAAATTTCCTTGTAGACATCGCTGGCAGAGAATTTGTCAATGACAGCAATGCGGCGGTGATTGGGCAATGTCAGGTGCTTCATAAGTTTTATCCTTGGGAGTTTCCACGGTCGTTTATCGTTCAACAGGCGCTTCTTATGCTGAGAGCGGGATGCCATGATCGGGGTCATTGGTCAGGATCTCGAAGGCAGCCCGGTGTTTCGTTTCCAGGACCTCGGTTTTGCCGGTCTTCCTGTCTGTGAGATGCAGCTTGCATTCCGCGATCTTGCTGTTAAGGCAGGTTTTGTTCCCGCCGGGCGGATTGTAGTAGTTCAGGCCGATGAAGGCCTGGCGCGGGGCGGAGATTTGACCGGCGATCTCCACATCCTTCGTTTTGGATGCAAATTTCCAGGTGAAATATCGGAACCTGCCGTCGGCGCGCATGCCTTGCAGGATGCCCGTCAGGGCGTACTCGGTCTGGTGATGGCGGAGCACCAGCAGGGTGGTCGGCGGCGTCCATACCGGTCCCATGCGCAGTTTGGCAGTTGCCAGCTCGAGGAAACTGTCGGGGTGCGAGTCGAACCCGGCCACCTGGCCCCAGGCGTACAGGTCCGTATGTTTGCGGCCCCAGTTATGGTTCTGGCTGCCGACCCAGTCTGTGATATTTATAGTTTCCCCGTTGACCGATAACGTCCCGTTGAAGCGCGCCAGCGGCAGGCTGACCACGCTTTTGGCCGCCGGGAACTTGCCTTTGTACAGGTTGAGCGGCAGTAAAAGGAGCGGCAACTCGTCGCTAACGAAGGTCATATCCCAGGCCAGACGGTTTCCCTTGCTTTCGATGGCTCCCCGGAAGGAGCCGGGGCCAAGCTGTGCCGCACCAACCTGAACCTTGAACCCGGTTGCGTCGAACAGGCAGTCGGCCAGGGGGAATTCCTGCTTGACGGCGGTATGCCGGCCCGTTTCGCCGTTGAAGAAAGTGCCCCACAGTTCGCCGATATTCCTTTCGGGATGATCTTTCGGGCTGAAGATCGTGTAGCGGATCCAAAATGCAAGCGGACGGGCGGGGTGGTTGGCTCGCAGGAAGAAACTCTCGTAATGTCCCTGTGTTTGACCGTGGAACCGGGCAAGATTGACCTGTTTATGAAAAGCAAGGAGTTCGTTTTGCATGATCGGCATCCATTTCTGTTTACGACGAATTGTAGAACGCCGTCCAGATGCGTTCCTTCCACGGCTGGAGCTGGCCTGCCAGTACATCGAGCCAGGGATCGATTTCCTGCGGTGCAGAGGGGAGTGGAGCGATATCGAAATCCGCGCGCAGGACGGGGTCTGGGAATGGGGTGCGGTAGAACCCCGGTGCGGCGCTGCCCTTGCTGACGATGATGCGGGCTTCCTTTTCGGCGTAATCGTCCAGCGCCAGCCACAGGTCGACGCGGCTTGGGTCAAGCAGGTGACAGGGCGTGGCTACCACGAGCGGATAGGATGGTACCGCGCCGGTCACGAAGAAGCGTGGCATTTCGGTCTCGTAGGATGCCCGGGCGGCAGTGACGTGCGGGTTGATGCCGCCGGTATCCGGTCCGCGCAGAACGGATGCAGCTACTCCGGCCAGGATCCCCGACCGGCTGATGACAACCACGTTCATGTATTGAGGCATGCTCATGGGAAGCTTCTTTTTTACGGGGCAGGCGCCGCCCACGTGGAGAGCCATTTTTCCGCCTCGGGCATGCCACTGGCGAGAGTGACCTCCACCATGCGGGCAAAATCCTGGCGCAGGCGGCGCAAATCCACGTGCATTCCGTTGGCATCGATATCCAGAATGGCGTAATCGGCCCAGGGCAGGATGCGCGGTCCGCGGCCCCGCTGGGGATATTCGAAGGGCATGCCGGCGCTGCCGGGGTTGATCAGGGTTGTACCCCGGTGCCTGCGTAGCATCTGGACATGCGTATGCCCGCACACCATTACGGGAGCATCTTCCCCGGCCAGCGCCAGGTCGAGGCGTATCGGGGAAGCCGTAGGGAAGAGGAACTCTTCGTTGGAGTGCGGCGAGCCGTGGAAGCAGAACACGGTCAGGGAAGGGGAGACTGTAAAATGCAGGGATGGCTGGAACGAACGCAGGAATTCGATGTGGGCATCATCCAGTTTTTCCCGAGCCCACTTCTCCGCGTCACGCAGCCAGGGATCGTGCCCATCGGTCCGGCGCAGGTCGAGCAGGTAGGCATCGTGATTCCCCATGATGACCGGGATGCGCAATTCCTGCAGGCATTCCACAGTTTCGCGCGGCTGTGGCCCCAGGCTGGCAACGTCACCCAGGCAGACAACCTGATCCACTCGCTGGCGGCGGATATCAGCCAGGATGAGTTCGAGTGCCTGGAAGTTGGCGTGGATGTCGGAGAAGAAGGCAAAACGCATGAGAAGAGAAGGGGGGCTGTATCTGGTCGGTTACAGGTCGGCGTGGCTCTGGCGGTGGTCGGCAAAGCCTACTTCGTTCCCCTCTTTGCCATAGTAGTCTACATCGTGCAGAACCGAGTCGCTGTAACGGGAGCGGATTTGTTGGATCCGGAAATCCACAATTGCCGGGCTGGTGATCTGGGCAGCAAACTGCCGGGATGTTTCGAGCAGAATAGGCAGAGCCTCGCGCAATACGCTCAACGGGTAGTCGCTGCCGTCGAGCACGGTCTCGAGCTGGAATTGCATATGCCAATTGTGTTGATTTGAGGTTTCCTGTAATTGGTCGAGGAACGCCTGCCCGGCAGTTGCGCCGCCCTGATGAAGGGCCATATCGAGCAGGGATTTGATATAAGACAGGTAGTAATCAACCAGGAATTGGCCGATCTCGATTTGCGTGTTGCTGCCGCTTTTCTCCAAGATAAAGCGTACCATGCGGCGTGCTTCTTCGTTCAGGAATGCATCGAAGGACTCGTCGGAAACTCTCATGCGCAGTAGGATGTTGCTTCCAGCGAACGCGTGCTGGGGGCCGAATATCGCCATGCCTGAAAGCCGCGCGGCATGCAGTTTCCCGGTTTGATCGTACAAATCGATGGGAATTTCGACCACCTTCCCATCCGTATGAAGATGTTTCAGAATGGGCATGATGGTTCCCGCGGGAACCCCCAATGTTTCAGCCAGACCCTTCCCTTTGACGTTTTCGGGGCCAAAGAACTGCTCGAAGTTGGGACTGACACCCATCACGGTATCATTTTTGCGCGTGTAAATCAGAATGTTCCCATAGGTGCGTACCAGCCGGATGCGGGTTCCCGGTTCGATAGGCGTCTCATGCTTCAACAGGATGCCCATTGCATAGATGCCGGTGAACCACACCAGGTAGGAGAACGTGTAGGGAACATCCACTCCCAGACGGCTGATGAGGTTGGCCTGCATATCCGGATAGTACAGTCCCTTCCAGGTGCTGTACGTGAAGACGAAATCGGTGATGGCGTTCAGGACAACACCCAGCGTAATCAGCGTCCAGCTGAAACCATAATCCCCTTCTTCGTACGTGAAGAACAGACGCCATACGACGATCAACAGGAACAGATCGCCTATGGGATAGGTGATGTTAAGGATACTTTCGACAAGCCGCTGCGGGTCGAATTCGCGGATTGTGGGCAGGATGACCAGAAAGAAAGCTGCCAGGATGACGAGTAATGATAGTGCCAGGATGAAGATGTTTTGACGCCGGTTGGCCCTGGTGGGCAGGCTGCGTGCCCGTGTAAGCAGTCCAATCCCCATGGGAATGTAGCCGATGACCCAAAAGAAATCCGCAATGCTTGGATAGGGAACTTCCTGACCGAGGAGAGCATAAAATAACCAGATGATCTCTGCCACGGCCCACAGTATCCAGCCAATTACAAGTCCCAACCACATGTTCTGACTGTTGGTATCCTTGCGCATGGCATACCAGACTACAAGCCCCGAGACTGCCACAAGGATGGCCAGCGGACAATTGATGATGCTGTTTAACGTAAAAACGAACTGATCGCCTCCGATTTTGAACAGGTTGATGACCAGAAAGCCCGTTGCGAAGGCCGCAATCGCAACGGCCATCCACATAAATTTCGGATTCGAAAATATGGAAGGCGTTTTTCTCATTGGAAACTCCTGCTTTTCGGTACTCTGTTTCCAGTTGGGCCAGAGAGGCGCAATGTTTAACGATATCTTGCTTAGTATAGCACGGGTGCCGGATGTGGGGGGGAGTCGTAGCAGCCTGCCACCGACTGATCGAAATCGATGATTGCCCCGGTCATCATGCCGGACTCATCGCTGGCGAGAAAGGCGATGGCACGTGCCACTTCGTCGGCCTTGAGCAGGCGGCCGAAGGGTTGTTCGCGCTCGGCCTGTTCCAGCCAGTCGTCAGGTTGGCCGTCAGAGAGACGCTGGGTGTGGTCCTCGCCGGGGGTATCCATCCAGCCGATGTTCAGCGCGTTGACCCGGATGCGGTCGCGCAGCAACGAGTAGGCGGCATTCTTCGTCAACGTGGCCAGGGCACCTTTCGAGCCGGAGTAGGCTGTCAGGAAGGGTTGCCCGCCGTTGGCCGACATGCTCAGGATGTTGACCATTGCCCCGGCGATCTTCTCGCGGCGCATGATATGCGCAGCCTGCTGCATAAGGAAGAACGGACTGCGCACGTTGACGGCGAACATGCGGTCGAACAGTTCGGGCGACGTGTCGAGCAGGGTGCCGCGGTCGGTGATGCCGGCTGCATTGACGAGCACATCGACGCGGCCGAAGGCTGCATCTGCCGCTTCTGTCACAGCGAAACAATCGCGGACCTGGGACAGGTCCGCGCGGACGAAGCGCGTATCACATCCTGCGGAAGTCAACTCACAGGCGATGGCCTCGCCGCGCTCGGTGTTGCGTCCGCAGGTTATCAGTCCTGCGGCGCCTCGTTCGGCAAAAAGGCGGGCGGTGGCTTCCCCAAGGCCCTGTGTGCCGCCGGTTATGACAGCGATCTTCCCGGCCAATTGTCTGTCCATGCTCATCCCTGCCGCATCCAGCGTTTGACTGCGTCATGCGGGTGTTCGTAGGCCTGCATGGCGGCGAGCAGTTGGGCCGGATCGGCCTGGCACAGGAGCGCCTTGCGGTGTTCGGAGAAGATGAATTTTTCTTCGGTGGCGCGATCGAGCATGGTCAGCAGCGGATCGTAGTAGCCGCGCGTGTTGAGCAACCCCACCGGCTTGCTGTGTTCGCCGATCTGCCCCCAGGTGAGGGTCTCGAAGAGTTCGTCGAAAGTGCCGTAGCCGCCGGGCAGGGCAATGTAGCCTTGAGCCAGCTCGTACATGCGCGCCTTGCGCCGATGGATGGTGTCGGTCACTTCCAGGCGGGTGAGACCGGTATGGGCCAGGGCGGGTGTGTTCATCGTCTGGACGATAACGCCAATCACCTTTCCGCCCGCTTCGATGGCCGCGTCGGCCACCGCCCCCATCAGTCCGGTCTTGCCGCCGCCATAGACGAGAGTGATGCCTGCCCGGGCCAGGGTGGCGCCAGTTTGACGCGCCGCCGCTACAAAGTCCGGAGAGATGCCGTCGGCAGAGCCGCAGTAAACGCAGATCGAGTCCATATTCAGCCTTTCGTGTGGAGTTGGGCAAGTATACTGCTTTTTACAGAAGCAGACCCGCCGGGGAATTGTGAATGGAATATTAAAAAGAAGCCCTGAATCGGCTTGTCAGGTTAGAGTTCGATTAGACCCTTCCTGCCATGCTTGACTCGCTTTATTGTGAAGGTCTAGAATAACTGCACGCACGAAGGAGAGTATTTCATGAAAACAACAAAGAAACTTGCCTTGCCTGTTCTTCTCGCAGTTCTGGCTTTTACGGCCCTGGCTTGCGAGTTCACTTCGTTCCTGCCGTCCACGTCTGCTTCTCCCACGGCGCAGACTGTTCCAACCCTCCAGGCTGCCCTGCAGCCGGTGGACCTGGTGACGCAGGAAAACCAGTTGACCGCCATTTACGAACGCTACAGCCCGGGCGTGGTCACGATCTACACCAGCACCAGCCAGGGTTCGGGGTGGGTATATGACGGCGAAGGTCATATCGTCACCAACAATCATGTCGTGGAAGGCGAGACCCAGGTGGAGGTGGATTTCCCCTCCGGGTACAAGACTTATGGCGAGGTCATTGGAACGGATGCCTATGCAGACCTGGCGGTCATCAAGGTGGATGCCCCGACGGAAGCGTTGTTCCCTCTGCCGATGGGTGATTCCAATACCCTGGCGGTCGGACAGACTGTGGTGGCGATCGGCAATCCCTTCGGCTACAGTGGCACGATGACCACCGGCATCATCTCGGCGCTCGGACGTGCATTGCCTTCCAGTGTGGCATCCAGCAACGGCGGGTACTATTCCAGCAGTGACATCATCCAGACCGACGCGGCGCTCAATCCCGGCAATTCGGGCGGCCCGCTGCTGAATCTGAACGGCGAGGTGATCGGCGTCAACAGTGCCATCAGCACCAGCAGCTATAGTGATACCGGCGAACCGACCAATTCCGGTATCGGCTTTGCCATTTCCATCAACACGGTCAAGCGTGTCATCCCCAGCCTGATCACCAATGGAAAATTCGACTATCCTTACCTGGGCATTTCGGCACTGGATAATCTGCCACTGGAGGCCATCCAGTTGCTCGACCTGCCACGCACCGACGGTGCTTACGTGACCTCCGTTATTGAAGGTGGCCCGGCTGCCCAGGCCGGCTTGCAGGCTGGAACGGTGGCCCTGACCGAGCCGGGGTACACGTCCCTGATGAAGGGCGGCGACCTGATCATTGCTGCCGATGGCCAGCCGGTGAGCCTGTTCGATGATTTGTTGCGCTATCTGATGTTGAACAAATCGCCTGGGGATACCATCACGTTGACGGTGATCCGCAACGGCGAACAGATCGACATCCCGGTAGTGCTTGGGACGCGTCCGTAAGCGGGTTACTTGATCGATAAAAAGACCACCCAGATGAGAATCTGGGTGGTCTTTTTGATGCCGGAAAGAACCTATTTCCCCTGGATATAGGCTTCAGTCTTCGCCAGGCAGACATCATCCTTGAACTGCTGGGGCGGGGTTTTGAAGAAGTACGAGGATGGGTCGATGATTGGGCCGGAGAGACCGCGGTCGAGCGCCAGTTTGGCACAACGGATGGCATCGATCATCACACCCGCCGAGTTGGGGCTGTCCCACACTTCGAGCTTTAATTCCACGTTCAGCGGTACGTTGCCGAAGGTGGTCCCTTCCATGCGCAGGTAGCACCACTTGCGGTCGGTCAGCCACGGCACGTAGTCCGACGGACCGACGTGGATGTCGCTGGGGTCGAGTTTGTAGGGAATCATGCTTGTCACAGCGCCGGTCTTGGAGATCTTTTTGCTTTCCAGGCGCTCACGCTCGAGCATGTTCATGAAATCGGTATTGCCGCCGAAGTTCAACTGGTAAGTGTGGTCGATACGCACGCCGCGGTCTACGAAGAGACTGGTCAGCACGCGGTGCAGGATGGTCGCGCCAACCTGGGACTTGATGTCGTCGCCCA
Organism: uncultured Anaerolinea sp.; assembly: GCA_964598615.1. Lineage (GTDB taxonomy): Bacteria > Chloroflexota > Anaerolineae > Anaerolineales > Villigracilaceae > UBA877. The sequence continues at coordinate 625 of CAZRCR010000013.1, read as the reverse complement.
GGATCGGCAGGCCGGCGTCCTTGAAGCGTTTGCCCCAGTATTCCGAAGAAGCGATGAAGACCGGGATGCCGTTCACGAAGGCGCAGCCTGCCTCGATGGCCTGCTCCACGTACCACTTGGTTGCCATCTCCGAACCGACCGGCAGGAAGTTGACCACCACATCGGTCTTGGTCTCCTTCAACAGGCGGACGATGTCGGCAGTAGGACCGGGAGCCTTGGTGATCACGCCGGAGAGATACTTGCCCAGCCCGTCATGGGTCATGCCGCGTACCACCGGTACGTTAAGTTTGGGCACATCGCAGAATTTATACGTGTTGTTCGGTTCGGCAAAGATGGCCTCCGAAAGGTCCTTGCCGACCTTGGTCACATTGACATCGATGCCCATCGTGAACTCGATGTCGCGCACATGGTACCCGGCCAGGTTGACATGCATCAGACCCGGTACGCTGGAATCATCGGGCGTATTCTTGTAGAACTCGACGCCCTGCACCAGGGATGAGGCGCAGTTCCCAACGCCGATGATCGCCACACGAACTTTCTTCTTGCTCATATTTTTCTCCTTGTGCAATAATTTGTGAAAATTGCTATAATCGGAATCGCTACGACAGGATGTGGATTATCCCTG
>CAZRCR010000012.1:0-11863 GCA_964598615.1 uncultured Anaerolinea sp. | reverse complement strand
AATCGGTATTGTTATGGCGGCCTTTGTCATCGGGGAAACCCCACAGGCATTTGCGGGCAGAAACGAGGCGCTTTGGTTCATCGGCAAACGTGGTGATGAAAAGTTTATGGAATTCGCGATGCTCGTCGGGCGAGAAGCCGAGCAGCCATTCAGCATAGGAGGTCACATCCAACTTGCGGCGCTCATTGCTGTCATTGGTAAGTGTCAGCCAAAAAACTTCCACCGGGTCGCTGGCGGCAACAAAAACGGTCAGCTCGCTGGTGATGTCTTCCACTTGCTGGAAGAACTTGGAGTAACCGATTCCGTGAGTGACCGAGAACTTTTGGTATGTATGCATGACCGGCTTATAAGTCGCCGACCAATACACATTGCGATTTAGATCGCGAATGTAAATATACTTGCCCCAGTTATCCTTGACCAAATCCTGGAAGGAGCGAGTGATGCGGTTCTGACCGGCATTCCCCCTCCAGCTATAGCCCGACCCGGTCTGGGAAACCATCATGCCGTAATCGCCATTGCTTATGATGTTCCCCCACGGCCTGGGCGTACGTGGTGTCGTGATAACGTATTCCTTTCCATCTTCCGAGAAATAACCGTAAGCGCTTTCGAACTTTTTGGTCATGGAGCCTTCCGAGAGTGCATGAGATGGATTTTTTGTACAAAAAGTGAAACGTTTCACTTGATGCTATTAAAATATCACAGCAAAAACCGTTTGTCAATATGTTCCGGAAATTTTAAGGTCATTTGGTGGCAAAAAGCATCCCGCCTGGAGCCGGGGGGACATCGCCGCCAGCAAAGTCTGCTAGAATAAGCCCACCCACTACGGCAACCCGGAGTCTCCATGGATTACAAAGTGTACGTAATGCTCGGCTTCCACATCAACTTCTACCATTCCTGGCGAGGCGACACGCCCGACGAAGCCGGCTTCGGCACCGACATGCGTGTCATCCGCGGCGTGCTAGACATTCTCGACCGGGCCAATGCGACCGGAAAGCAGGCGCGCGGTTACTGGGATACTGAGGTCTACTGGACCTTTCAGGAAATCCTGCCCCAACACTGCCCTGACATCCTGGAGCGAATGCGCGCCCGGGTGGAATCCGGTCAGGATGAGATCGTTCTGGGGCCATTCAACAATGGGGCCAATCACGCCGCCACTACGGATGAGTTTCGAGCCTCGGTTGAGTGGGCCATCGAGAATCCATGGGGCACCGGTCTGCGCCAGCTTTTCCCAAAAGTGACGCCATTCTACCGGCCACAGGAGTCCGTCTTCACCATCGGACAAGAGAAAATCCTGAAGGAGTGTGGCGTAGACGGACTGATGCTCTATTACGCTCTCGTGCCGTTCAACACACTGGGTGTTTTCACCCCGGCACTCTCCCAGGAACGGCGCTATAACCCGTTCTGGTTCCGCTCGCGCGAAGACCAGCCGCCGCTGGTGGTCTTTCCAGCCATGTCTGCCGCAGATGTGCTGGAGATGAGTTCGCTCGAAGTGATGATGCTCGACCTTCACGCCCGCCAGCAGCGCGGCGAGATCCGCTCGGACGTGGTCATCCATCTGAACGAGGACGCAGACCTCGAAACCTGGCTCCCAATGGACATGCCACCTGCCCTGCGCTGGCTGCCCAACACACGCGGTCTGAGCGAATATATCGACCTGGTCAACAAATACCCGTGGGCGGATTTCACCGTGCCAAGCGAATATCTGGCCGGTCACCCGCCACAGGGCGAAGTGCTTGTCCGGCAGGATCTGGCCGACGGCGGATTCGACGGCACCTACTCATGGGCCGAGAAATGCGCCAGCCTGCGCACCTGGACGGTGCTCGAGCAATCCCGGCTGGCCAGCTACCGCGCCGAAACTCTGGCAAAGAGCGCCGGTCTCGATGTGAGCGGGCCATTATGGGATGGCATGGATTCATCCTTCTTCCAGCGGCTGATTGGCCTGACGACCACGCACTTCGGCATGTCCACGCCGGTCATCAACGAGGAACGTCAGGCACGCGCTTTTGCCATTCTGGGCAAGGCACGGCAGATCGCAGAGAAAGCAGAAAGGGAAGCCGCGACCATTTTGCGGGAGCGACTACCAAACCGTCCCGAAGCAGACGAGGAAACCCACCTCGACAAACCTGATCTCCTCTACGATTTCGAACTCTTCCCCACTCCGCCGGGCAGGGACCTGGAGCCGGTTCCTGCTAAAGCAGCAGTGCGTGTCCCGGTCATCCTGCCCATCGGTGTGACGGCTGTCCGTCTGGAAGAAGCCGGGAAAGCTATCCCCGCTGCGCTAACAGACTGGACGCCACTCCCGGATGGACGCACCCGGTGCGAGGTCCGTTTTGCGGCGAAGCTGGATGGTGCCAGGCGGTACACGGTGCACCCCGCTGCCCTGTCCTCAGTCCATGAGATGGTCACAGTGTTGAAGAACAACTGGCTGGAAATCGAATTCTCGGAGAAAACGGGAATCCGCACTTTCAAACACAACGGCATCGAGATCGGCGGAACCGAGTTCCTGAAGCCCTTCGTTTCTTATCGAACAGGCAAGAAACCTGTCGTTTATCCGGCCACCCGCTGGGAATTCCTGCCCCTGACCGGTGAACAGTGGAGCGGCTGCCAGCGCGTGCGCTTGCGCGCCCATGTTCCGATGAAAACCACCCACGGTGAGTTCGTCAATGAGTTCACTTATACCTTCACCCTGTTCGATACACTTCCGCACCTGTATGTGGATGTAGAAGCGCGTTACGCATCAACGCCGTCCACAGAGACGATCCACAACCTGACGCAAAAACTGCGCCGCCTGATGGACCTGCACTGGGAGGAGGTCGCGCCGTTCCAGGTTCACCCTGCGCTGACAGCCCCGGCGGCAAACCCCTTGCGCATTTGGAAACATAACTACATGGGGATCACGTCCTATTACGATCTGAACTATGGACAAATCAACCCGCACAACCGCAACCTGGACTCATTCAACCACCAGGTTACAGCCGGCTGGGTGGCAGTCAGCGATGGCAAACACGGCCTGCTGCTTGGCGAAAATGCTGAAACGCTGACTTCGATGGCCTTTTGCCCAATGCGCCTGCGAGAGCAAAAAGGCGAACAGGAATTATGGCTCAATCCGTTCGGCTCGTACTACGGCAGGCAAGCCAGCTATTCCCACCTCGGGGCAACCGGTTTGGGCGAAGATTTTCTGAAAGCCTTCAGCGGCTTTCTGAAGCCCAACGGACCTTCCTACAACGGGCAGACCCTGAACTTCTCGCTAATGCTGGCGCCATATTCCGGCAATGAGCCGCCCACAGGGCTGCAAGCCGAAGCTGCGGCGCACTTCTATCCGCCAGGCATCGTTTTTCACGCCTTCCCCCAAGACACAGAAGCATTGCTCCCCGCCGACATTCGCGCCGCAAGCGCGGCAATCCTGCAGGAAGCTGCCGTCGCTGAGACCGAAGCCGTCCCCGCGCCGACCGCCTTCCTCGCCAACCCATCGCACGGCCAAGTCGACCTGGTTTGGGATGCGCCGCGGGATGCGCCGGTGACCGGCTATGAGGCTGCCTGGCGGGATGCCCGGGGAGCCGAATGGCACACAGACACGATCGCGCCTTCGAACCGCTGGCAGGTTCCCGGTCTTGAAGATGGACAGGAATATATCTTCAGGCTGCGGGCAGTGTGCGGACAACGCGTTTCGGATTGGACGCCAGAACAAGTCTGCATACCGGGAGCAGTTACCGGGTCCAATGTGAGCAGCGGGTTCGCCTTGCTGCCGCTGCGGGCGCTGGTCAAGCTGGCTGCCGGAAGTCTTTGGTCGGTATTCCGGTCCATCGTCAAAAAGTAGGATGGAATTCATCTCGCCCTATAAAAATTAAAACGGAGGAGCAATGCAAGCACAACCATCACAAAAGCTCGGTTTCTGGCGCAAGCTGGCCTTCGGCCTGGGCGATATTTACGGAGGCGGTTCGGGCGTGGTGATCGGGTTCTACTACCTCGTCTTCCTGACCGATGTTATCCGCATCAGTCCGGCTCTGGCCGGGACGGTCATCCTGATCAGCAAGGCCTACGACTCGATCACCGACCCGTTCGAGGGTATGTTGACCGACCGCACGCGCACCAAACTCGGACGACGCAAACCCTACCTGATTGCCGGCATCCCGTTGGTTTTCCTGTCCTTCTTCCTGATGTGGTACCCGGCCGCACTCACAACCGAACTGGGACGGTTCTTCTTCGTAGTGCTGACCTATCTGTTCTTCTCCACCGTTGTCAGCATTGTGATGCTCTCCTACAACGCGGTCATCCCGGAATTAACCACGGATTACAACGAACGTACATCGGTCAGTTCCTTCCGCATCTTCTTCTCGTCAGTTGGCTCGATCATCTCGGCGGTGGTGCCGCTAGAGATCGTTAAACGCTTCGCGGATGTGCGCCAGGGTTACATTGCAATGGGCATCGCCTTCGGCCTACTGTATGCTCTTCCGTTCCTCTTCACGGTCATGGCAGTGCGGGAACGCGCCGATTTCTCCCGCCCATTGACGAAGTTCGACTGGCGCGAAGGCTTCATCGAGCCGTTCAAGGTCAAAACCTTCGTTCTGGCGCTGCTCATGTACTTGATGGCCTTCGTTGCCATGGATGTGGTTCAAAGCGTGGTGGTTTACTTCATGAAGAACTACGTACAGCATCCCGAAGATATCACCATGGTCAATGGGACGTTGCTCATCGCCCAACTCGTCTGCCTGCCAGCCTACGTTTACCTGAGCCGCAAAACCAACAAGCGGACCGCCTATATCGTTGGCGCAGCCGTCTGGATGCTGGTCATGCTAACCAGCCTGCTGATCGGCCCCGAATCACCCCGCTGGACCGTGTACCTGTTCGCGGCCTGCGTGGGGTTTGGAACCGGCGGTGTGGTTGTCACCATCTACGCCATCTTCCCCGATATCCCCGATGTCGGCGAACTGCGCAATGGAAAACGCCAGGAAGGCACATTCTCTTCCCTGACCACGTTCATGCGCAAACTGAGTTCCGCTTTTTCGCTCTTCCTGGTGGGCAACTTCCTCAGCCTGACCGGCTACCTGGCCCCGGTCGAGGAAGTGGTGGACGGGGCTACGAAACTGGTCGAGCAGCCGCAGACGCCGGAGTTCCTGTTGTTCCTGCGTCTCCTGTTCGTGCTTGTGCCGCTGATCTTCCTGACCCTTGCCATCCTGGCTGCGGCAAAGTTCCCGCTCACACTGGAGTCGCACCAGCGGTTGACGCGCGTGCTGGAGGCGCGTCGCTCCGGCGCGCCCGAGACCGAGGGACTACGCCAGGAAGCCGAAGAACTCACCCGGCTCCTGGCGGGAAAACCCAACAAGGGATAAAGGATTAACGAAAACTGGCGGAGCAATCCTGCTCCGCCAGTTCTTTCCCCACTACTGAATTACCGTTCCATCAATCTTGGGTTGAGAATACGATTCAAAGTAAAACCGAGTAAAACGAATGCAAGACAGGTGAGCAGGAGCAAGGCAATCGGCTGTAATACCCAGTAACGCGACCCATAGGTAGCCCCATAGCGAATGGCGCTAAAGAGCACCTTGCCCCAAGTCGGATAACGCGGATCGGTCACCCCAAAGATGCCCAGCGTGGCTTCCAGGAAGACGAAACTGGGGATCAGGATCACGATCTGGGGAATGATGACAGGCAGAATGCGCGGGATGAAATACTTGCTGATGATGCGCCAGTTGCTGGCGCCATAGGCCTGCGCCGCTTCGATATACGAGGCCTCCTTGATCTGCAAGAATGCCGCCCGGAACGACTTGGTGGGACTCCCAAATGTGTTCAGCACGATGATCACGCCGAGTACCATCCACATATCCAGGTGGAAAAATGCCAGGAACAATGTGGCAATCGCCAGAACAGGCAGAATGATATTGGCTTCGATCAACTTTTGCAGCAAGCCATCCACAAACCCGCCCAGCCAGGCCGCCGTGGCAGCTACAAGCAGGGAAAGAAGAGTTGTGCCTACCGCTCCCGCCAAGCCGATCAGCAGGGCATACGGTAAACCCCATAGCAGTGGTACGGTCAGGTCACGACGCATGGAATCGGTACCGCCCGCACCATAAACCTGTCCCAACAGGATCAGGTTGGCGTTCATGGAATCTTCCTGCTCGGGTGTAAGCGGCTCAAACGAAGTAATATCGATGGTCAGTGTATAAGTTCCGTCGAGAGCCCAGGAGGTATCGCTGTCCGGGTCAGCAAAAAGAACATAGAACGAGGGGGTCTGGTAATCGCCATTCATCACGAACCAGCGCGACCAATGCTCATTGGAAGTCACCATACGGCGGTAAGAGGTCATATTATCGCGCACATCATAGCGATAGCCGCTGAATTCAATCGATGCGTTATTGAAGGAGAATTCGCGGCCATCCGGTGTGATCCAGGTAAAGGTCACAAAAGGCCTCTTCACCAGATCGGGGATCTGGAAGTAGATCAAAATATCCTGCGGAAAATCATTATAGGGATACTCGAACGCATATGTGAGCGTGGTGTAAGTAAAACCATTCGCGTCCGTTTGCGCGGTTTTCTCCGCCTGCCCGGCAGCACTATCGAGCAGGATCGTGGACGGGTAATTGGCTTTTCTGAACCAGTTCACCCATATGGGCATCGCCAGCCGCGGAACAGTGACCACCTTGGGCATGGCTTCCAGGTACCAGTTACGTCCATATTCCTGATATGGCAAGGCAAACACCACAAATACCGAAGAAGCTACGAGCAGAATGACCAGAACCAGCCCTATCATGGCCGATGGGGAACGTTTCAACTCAACCCAGGCCGGACGGATGGACTCGGCCCAGTCGGCCATGTCGTTTTTCCAATCGTTGAACGAAAACTTTGCACGCGCGGACCGGGAACCGGGGGAGGAAAAAGCCTGGTCATTTTTCGATGGCCGGTTGCGGGTCCGTGACCGGGCGAGGGAGAGACGCACCGTTTGTCCCTGCCCGGCCAGGCGCAAGCGCGGGTCAACAAGCACGTAAAGAATATCCAGAACAAAGACAGCCGCACCAAGCAGGTAAGCAAACAGAACCACGATGCCCACCACTGTCGCTGCGCTGCCGTATGAAACCGATTCGCTATTCCAGTTTGGCAAAACCTGAATAAAAAGGTTACCAATGCCCGGCCAGTCGAAATAGTATTCCAGAACCGTCACGGACTGCCAAACACCAACCAGCGTCAAAACGAATGATGTAAGCATGTAAGGCAGGGTTGGACGCAAGATGTATTTACGCCCCAGAATACGCTCGGAAAGCCCTTTGGCCTTTCCCAACTCCACATAATCCTCGCCAGCATAGATCGAGAGGAATGTTTTCCAGGTGTAGGTCAACTGGAAAATCGCGCTCAGGAAGATGGCCATTGCGGGCAGGATCAGGTGGCGGACAAGCATCAGGAACCTCTGCCATTCCGTCTCCGGCGGTATGAAGTCAGCAATGCCGGAAACCGGGAACCAGTGCAGTTCCACAGCAAAGATCATGACCAGCAGAATACCGATCACCCAACTTGGGATGGACGAGAGTGGAGCAAGCACGCTAAGAACTTTGTCCAACCATGAACCAGGTTTCTGACTTAAGCGTAGCGAAAGCGGAATGCCAATCAGGAAGACAAAGAAATAAGCCGTGCCGATCAGCAGCAAGGTATATGGCAGTATTCCGGCAAGGCCGCCGCCAGAAAGCAAGGCTTCCCATGCTCTGGAAAACTGACGAGGCAGCGCAGGCAGACCGAGGCCAAACTCGTTATATATCTTACGGATGTACTCAAGAACTACCTGCTCATCATCCACATTTGCAGCCCCTTTCTCAAGGAGTTGCAGGTTGCGGATGTAATCCTCGGCCATATAGGCCGTGTATTCCACATAGCTCCGGTCGATTATGCCGTAATGCGGATAATCAGCTTCCACCATATCATAAACAATGTACGTGCCAGATGTCTTGGAGAGCATTTCCCGCCAGCCATCCCAAAGTCCATCGCCCATGGGATGGTTGGCAATCAGGACTGTAACGAACACCCCAAAAATGATCGTGATTGCAATCGACAACAAACGCTTGATCAGATAATACACGGCCCGCACAATCGCGCTGGAAAAGACCCTTTTGAGAAACCCCTGCTTTTGCCCATCAGTCTCCGGAAACGTCGCATCAGCCATTTTCCATACACTCCCGCGTGCCATTATACGATATGAAACGATTTCGACTTCCCCTCATGGCCCCTCTCCCCATAACAGGGAGAGGGGCTGGGAAGGAGAATAGGCGAAGCCCGAGTTCTCCGCCTATCACACAGGGTACGCCTGTCAAATAGATCAATCTTCGAGCAGGCGTGGGTTGAGAATATGGTTCAAAGTAAAGCCAAGCAATACGAATGCCAAACCGGTCAACAGGAGCAAGATGATAGGCTCCAATACCCAGAACTGTGACCCGTAACTGGCGCCATAGCGCAGGGCAGTGAAAAGCACCTTGCCCCAGGTCGGGTACCGCGGGTCACTGACACCGAAGATGGCCAGCGTTGCCTCGAGAAAAACGAAGCTTGGGATGAGCGTAACCATTTGCGGGATCATGACCGGCAAAATGCGCGGGATGAGATATTTGGTGATGATGCGCCAGTTGCCGGCGCCATAAGCCTGGGCGGCTTCAATGTATGGCAATTCCCTGACCTGCAGGAAAGCCGCCCGGAATGCCTTGGTTGGACTGCCAAAGGCATTGAGCACTATGATAATGACCATCACCGTCCACATATCCAGTTGATAAAAAGCCATAAAGATAACGGCAATGGCAATGACAGGCAGGATGATATTGGCCTCAATCAAGCGCTGCAAAAGTCCGTCCACCCAGCCGCCCAGCCAGACGCCAGTGGCTGCCAGCAACAGGGACAAGATCGTCGTCCCCACCGCACCTACAACGCCAATGATCAAAGCATAGGGCAGGCCCCACAGTAGCGGGATCATCAGGTCCCGGCGGCGCGAATCGGTACCCCCTGCACCATATACTTGCCCCAGAATAACGACCTCCGCATCCAGGTCCGCATCAGCTTCGAACGCTGTCCCATCGATACGCAAGGTGTATGTGCCGGGTAAAGCACGCGCCGTTGCGGCAGTCGGGTCGGCAAAAAGAATATAGAAACCGGGCGTCTGGTACTCGCCGCGCATGTTGAACCACAGTTTCCAGTTTTCGTTCTGGAGAACTTGCTGGCGATAAGGAACATTGTCCGAGAAATCGTACAAGTAACCATCAAATTCCACGGTATCGTTGGAAAGATGGTACTCGCGTCCATCCGGAGTGATCCAGGTGAACCCCACAAAAGGATTTTTCTCATGCGCCGACGAATTGAAGTACACCAGAATTTTCTGAGGAAATTCCACGTAATCGTAAGAAAATGTGTATGTCAGGGAAATACGACTGATGCCATTCTCATCCGTCTCGAGCACTTTTTCCGCCTGTCCTAGAGCACTTGATAAGATCAGCGTGGAGGGCAGATCATTTTTTCGGAACCAGTTCACCCAAACGGGTTTTGCCAACCGCGGAACGTGAATGTTCTCGCTCGTGTCCCCCATTGTCCAACTATGGCCATACTTACCGTAAGGCAAGGCAATGACTGTGATCAGCGAACCCGCCACCAATAAGGACACCATCACCAAACCGACAATGGCCGAAGGCGTCCGCTTCACCCGCACCCAAACCGGACGACTGGACACCATCCAGGCCGACCAATCCGCCTTCAGGTTCGAGATGAAAACGCGTAAATCGAAACCGGGTTTCGTTGCGCCCGGCGACAGATCCGGCTGCCGGATACGAAGCGGGGTTGTCCGAACGCGTTTGCGACCACGTTCCAGACGGAGGGTCTGCGCCTGCCCGGCCATGCGGATACGCGGGTCAACGAGTACATAGATTACATCCAATGCAAAGACTGCGGCCGCCAGCAAATATGCAAATATGACCACGATTCCCACAACGAAGGTCGGTTCCCCATTGAACATACCCTCCCCCAGCCAATTTGGCAGGGCACGCACATACAGGTTTCCGATTCCGGGCCAATCGAAGTAGAACTCAAGCGCCGTCACCGTCTGCCAGAAACCGGTCAGGGTCATGGCAAATGTAGTGATCATATACGGTAAGGCTGGGCGAAGAATATACTTCCGTTCCAGTGGAGATGCAGCCAGCCCCTTTGCACGGCCCAACTCCACGTAATCTTCGTCCGAATAGATAATGAGAAAGGTTTTCCAGGAATAAACGAGTTGGAAGAACAATCCCAGGAAAATCGCCGTTACCGGAAGAATCAAGTGGCGGACCAGCATGAGAAACGCCTGCCACTGCGTCTCAGGCGGGAAGGCATCGGTCATCTTGCCATAGGGCAGCCACTTAAGCTGCACAACAAACAGCATCACCAGCAAAACGCCGATCACCCAACTGGGAATGGAGGAAAGCGGTGTGAGAGCGCTGACAAGTTTGTCGTACCATTTACCGTTCTTCTGGCTCAACCGCAATGCCAGGGGAAGACCTAAAAGGAAAACAAAAAAATAAGAAACCCCGATCAACAGGAGAGTGTTGGGAAGCCGCTCAAGAAGCACATCCGTTACAACCGTCTCCTGCACAAAACCCAGAGGGTAATTGATGATGGTACCCAAGTCCATGCGCAGGGAACGGATGGTCCAAAGCAGCTGCCGCGGCCAGAAAGGCAGGTAGATGCCAGCCTGGGTGTAGATATCCTTACGGATGGCTTCCGTTTCCTCCCATGTAAAATTTCCCAACTCACTGAACGGAACGTGTAAGAAATAATTACGGTATTCGCCGTCGGCCGCGTTCTTGAAAGCAGCGTCTATCTGCCCTGTTTTGCTGTTCGCAAGAACAATGGTGACAAAAATACCAATAACAACTGTTAGAAATACGGAAAGCAGGCGCTTTGCGAGATAGAAAACCACCCTGGCCGTCGGGCTTGTGAACAGGTTCTTTCTTGCTGGTAACTTCGGTTCACCAACCTGCGTTTTAGCTTCCATGTGGGACCTCTCGCACCATAATACCCTGCAAGCGGGTGACTGTCATCCCTCTCCAGAATGGTTCGCCATATATTTCATAGGGTAAAATCATTCTGTCGGAGGAAACAATGAAAAGAGCCCTTTCCTACTGTCATATCAACGAGAACGACCCCTTCTGGACCCCGCGCCTGCTGACCAACGCCCGTCACGCCATCTTCCACCAGTGGGAACAACTCGAAGCCAGCGGCTGTATCGAAAACTTCCGCATCGCCGCCGGAGAGAAAGAAGGGCTGCGGGAAGGTTGGTTCTTCGCCGATTCCGACGCTTACAAATGGCTGGACGCGGCTGCCCGCATCTACGGTACCTGGCCGGGGCAGGAAGACGAGGAAGCATATACCCGGCTCAAATCCCTGATGGATGATTTCATCGCACTCCTGACACGCGCACAGGCAGAAGACGGGTATATCTTCACCTACAATCAGATCCATTTTCCCAACTCCCGGTGGGAAAACACAATGATCGAGCATGAGTTGTATTGTCACGGCCATCTCATCGAAGCCGGAGTTTCCCATTATCTGGCTACCAGGGAAGAAACGGCTCTCAAGGTTGCCTGGAAAGCCGCCGACCGCATCCAACTCGACTTTATGGACGCCAGCCCTGAAATGACATCGGGCCACGAGGAGATCGAGATTGCCCTCCTGCAACTTTACGAAGTGACACGAGCCGAGTCTCAACTCGAACTGGCCAGGGCATTGCTTGAACGTCGCGGCCGCGCAAAGCCTTTTGCTCCGATCATCTTGCGTCAAAATGGGAATGTGGCGGAACGCAGCAAGATCGTTCGCCAACGTCGCGCTGAATATCTGACCGCCCATCCGAATTTCAAACCCTATCAGGTTC
>CAZRCR010000011.1:0-12171 GCA_964598615.1 uncultured Anaerolinea sp. | reverse complement strand
CGACAGATTGTATTCCGTGATCACGCGCGAGGCGCGCCACCACCAGTAATAGCGCTCCGGCATCCAGCCGGGATTGATGGCGGCAGGAGCATCGCGCAGGTCTTGCAGGTCAACCCAGGTCCAGAATTTGGAGGTCAGGGTACCGTCAGCGTTGGCCGTCCAGAAGACCCCACGGCGGTAGAGCATCTCGAAAAAGCCTTCAAAGTTGGAGACAATCAGCAGGAACAGCGGGCCAAGCAGGGGCAGGCCGAGGAACGGCTTGCGCTCACCTGTTTCACGTTCGGAACGGAGCGCAAGCAGGTTATAAACCACTCCATAAGCCCCCACCGCACCCAGGGAAAAGACCAGAGCCAGCATCAAATTGAAGGCCACACTGCCAAGCGTGCCGGTGGCCTTGGCCAGCATGGCCGTGATAACGTAGCCGAAGTAATAGTAGGAAATGGCGTAGCCCGAAAGCCATGGGTCATGCGGAGGGAAGGTGGGCGAACGCAGAATGGCATTGATGAATGCCAGTTCCATCGGCTTTTCCGTGCCTACGATCTCCGCATTATTGGCGCGCACGAAAGCCAGGAAGGCAAATGCCAGGAAGAATAAAACTTCCACCACCACAATGTAGCGGACATTCTTCCGCACCCAACTCCCCCACTCCCGCCGTTTCTCGGCCCGCAGCAATCCGGACCCGGAAACGGCTGCCAGCACGACCACCGCCAGCACCAACCCGGTCCCATTGTTCTCCGCGATTCCCACGGAGGCCATCAGCCAGAGCACGTAGCCCCACAGCAGCAGGCCAAAGGCGCGCGCCAGACTGTAGCCTCGGTCACGCAGGGACGGGAAAAGCCGCCAGGCCAGCGGGAACGCCAGCCAGCCAAGCAGGGTTACGAGGAAATACCAGGCGAAAAAGTTAAGCATGCTTTATTCTCCGAGCACTTTGACCATGCGGTGGAACCCGCCGCTGCCATGGGCAATGACCGGGTGTGGAATCTCATACGAATGGACACATCGATAGCCACAACGCTCGTACAACCGCCGGGCCGGGTTGTCGAACGTGACGATCAGGGAGCACCTGGGCAGTCCCGCCGAACGCGCCAGGGAGTCAGCGAAGGTCATCAGCATGGCGCCAACGCCGTGTCCCTGCATATCAGGAGAGACCGCCACATTGCTGACATAGAACTCTTCCGCTTCGGCCTCCACCAGTTGACCATACACCGGTTGGCGGCGCGCCAGCCGGAGCGTGCCCGGCAACCCGAAAATCTGCGCAAGGTGCAGCCCGGTGCGCAATTCGAGACGGCGCAGCAACTTGCCGGGATAAGCCAACAACAACCCCACCACCCGGCCATCCATCTCGGCCACCCAGCACAGGTCATGGCTGACGCGGTTCTGCCCGCGGCGGTACAGTTCAGCCAGAACTTCGTCCGTGGGATGGCCAGGCTCCTGTCCGAACAGCCAGTCCGCTTCGGCGCCCATCGAAAGTCGGATGAGTGCAATGGCCGGTTTCACATCGGCCAGGGTGGCGGCACGGATCAGGAGCGAAAAGTCACTCATAAAGGCGGAAGGCTAAAGGTCCCGTCGGGATTGGGAGGAAAGTCCACCACGCCCGTGACTGCTTCCAGGTTCAGCGGGCCGTAGATATGCGGGAACAATTCGTCAGGTTTGTCGGTGCCGGGTTCCCAACGCAGTTCGGCAGTGATACGTTCCGTATCCACCACCAGGATCACCAGTCCATCCTGGCCATGATAAAAAACGTTTGCTACGCGCAGCACCTGATCAGCTTTGGAAAGGTGGGTAAAGCCCTGCGTTTCGAGCGTGTCGGCCCGGTAGGTTCCGGCAGTCTGGGCAGCGTTCCAGGCAGTACGGGGTGTAATGTGGTAGATATTCATTCTTTTGCTTCCTCGGGCAATCTTTCGCCGCTGGAGTATCAGATTCTTACGGATTCACCTGATAGATAACGGTCTGTCCGTCGCGGTAGACCTCGGTCCAATAAAGGCCGTTGTACTGCTCGAACTTCAGCAATCCATCCGGCTCATCGGCCAGGATCTTGCCGCCAGGCGCACCAGGAGCATACTTGGCGCGTTCCAACTGGCCAATGATGATGTATTCCACATCATACTTTTCAAGGAAATCGAGCGTCAGGGTCATGTCGGTGGTGGCGTAGAACTGGTCGGTCTCGATACCGCGGGACATCACCTGGGCAGTGAAAAGCACACGCTGCTGGATCTCATGCCACTCCCAGCCTACCACGGAGGGCAAGCCAGTGTAGATGGAGATACGTCCCAGCCAGGTATACTGTGAACCAGCCGGGGCAGCTTCGACAATGACCGGAGAACCCTGAATGTTTTCCTGCATCCAGCGGATGGCACGGTAATCTTCGCTCAGGTCCATATCCACGCCATACTGACCATAACGGGCGTAGTTCATGTATTCCATGCTGTCGAAACTATGCGGAGTGGTTAGCGCCATGCGGTCGCGAATCTTGTCGGCCCCGGCGATGAGCAGGAACAGGAAAGCACCGGATGCCAACAGGGTGGCAAACACCGACCAGACCGTGCGCCATTGCGGATGCCACTCGTGGATCTCAGACAGCAGCCAAGCAAAGGCAGCCGCCGCAGAAATACCCAGCAGCACCCAGGTCTGAACACCGAACTTGTAAATGGTGTTCATCCGCCCAATGTCACCTTCGATGACCAGCAGTTCCACCACCATGGTCAGGAACAGACCGGTACCGATCATAAAGAGCACCAGGCGCTTGCCATCGGAAATGCCGGGGCGGAAGAGCAGCACCGCCGCCCAGATCGCCACCGGGACGGAGATCCACAGGGAGGTCACGTGCGGCCAGGGAATATTCTGGGAGGAACTCATCACCCAGATCTGCTGTCCAACGAGGAAAAAGAGCACCAAGACAACGGCCATCAGGATGAGTTCCCTGTACGGGCGGAGTTTCCGCAGGGCAGAAACCGGTGTGGAGGCCATCCACTGGCGCGTCTCCCAGGCCAACCAGGAAATGATGAAGAACAGGAATACGCCCCACTGGGTCAGGAAAATGGAAACCGGGGTGCGAGCGCCGGTCCATTTCTGGATCGAGTCGTAGGCCTGTCCGAACCATTGGGAGAAGGGCTGATACATCAGGATGGACAAGCCAGCCAGGAGACCCGCTGCGCCAAACGCCAGCGCCATACGTTTCAGGCCAGCGGGCAAGTTGGGCAGGAAATGATCCACCGTGGCATAGCGGATCACCGCATAGAACACGACCACCAACGCCAGAACGAAATAGGTGTAGAAGTCCCAGGTATTGGTCGGTTTAAGCGACCCGATGATCAGTCCGCCTACGAGCAGGCTCACCGCCAGGTCGGTCTTGCTCTTCCACTGCGCACGTGAAAGCAGCACCGAAAGCGCCCAAGCCAACACCAGCACGGTGATCATGTAGGCAATCATGTGGGCATGCAGATCGGAATACAGGAAAGTGAAGAGCGGGAATTCGTAGAAATCGATGCCGTTCTCCACCGGGAAGATGCGTGTGCAGAACCAGTACCAGTCGCCGTTGGCATAGGGCAGGTTCTGACCAACCAGAGCCAAGCCAAAGCCTTTGAGCGTCCACCAGATCTTCTCGAACAGGTTGGCGCCTTCGATCACGCCGCCCGGAGCAGCAATGCGCTGGAAACCCAGAGCGAACAGGCGCACGATGCCCAGGTTGCCAAGCAGGAGCAGGGAGGCGGAACCGGAAAGTCCGCCAAACAGCGGCAGGCGATGCTCAGACAACCAGGAACGCGGTTCCCCGGTCTGGTGCCGGTTGTGTTCGATCAGGTTCCAGATCACGGAGAAGGCCGCCAGGGCCAGCATGGCGTACAGGGTGGGCAGGATGAAGTTGAAAGCAATGGACGGCACGATGCCGAGCAGCTTGACCGGCGTGCCAACGATCACATAGCCGTAATAATAGTAGTTGATATAACCGCCCGCATACCACGGGTCATACGGCGGGAAGGTGGTGCTCTTCAGCACAGCATTGAAATAGGCAAAGTCCATCGGGCGTTCGCCGCCCTTGGACGGATGCCACAGGTCGGGGTTGCCGAGCCGGCTGCCGAGATCGAGCAGGAAGAACGCCAGGAAAATGATCTCGATCAGGAGGAAGTATTTCCACTTCTCGCGGAATTCCTCCTTCAGTTCCTCGCGTTGACGCCAGGCCTGCCAGCCACCGATCAACGCCACCACCCCGAGAGCAACGGCAATGATCGGTTTCGTATACGTCAGTCCCAGCGAACCGGCCATCCAGGAGAGCCAGGCCCACAGCAGCAGGCCGACGATACGTGCCAGCGGATAACCGCGGTCCGGCAAACCGGGGAATGCCACCCGGGTCAAAGGATAGGCCAGCAGGCCGACCACGAAGATCACCAGATACCACAGCACAACGCCCAGGCCGGGATACTTGTTCTGGATGGCATCATAGTCGAACAGTTCGGACCAGGTTCCGCCCTCCTGCTGGACCTTCCAATCAGTGGCGGTCAGCATCAGGGATTTGTAAGCATCCAACTGGCCGGGGGTCAAATTAATAGCAGTGCTATAGTCCACTGCACCGAGAATGGCTGCCACCGAAGCCGGATCATAATCCTCGGTTTTGTGGAAGATGAGCACCTTCGGGTGATCGTAGAACGTGAAGGCTTCCTCGGCAGCCTGGTCATTGATGCGAATCGGTCCCAGGGTGGGATACGACTCGAAGGTGGCCACCAGTTCGAAGCCCAGGTTTCCCTGGTAGGTACCCGGTTCCGCCGTACGGTAGCAGGTGATGATATCCTCGCCTTCCGGGCAGCCGATCAACTGACGGTAATACTCGGTGGTCAGCGGGTAGCGCTGGGGCAGGCGGGTAATCTGGGCATATTGATGATTGGTGGGAATGATGATGTAGTCCGTCTCATTGAGGGTATACAGGAAACGGGCCAATTTATCGGCATTGTCATCCCAGTACACCTGCAAGTTCAGGTCGCCGCGATAGATGCCGCCAAAGGCGTCATACCCGGAAACATTGAACGGCAGGGTGTAATCGTAATCGGTTTCATTGGCAAAGGCATCCCCGGTGAGCGAAAGCGTGCCGCCAGTCGTTTTCAACTGCAAGTAATAGATAATGCCGCGTTCGATCACCACCGGGGAAGCGAAGGTCAGGGTAAAGGCTTCGCCGCGCTTATCGGAACGGACGGCAAAGTCGGCCGTGACGGAGGCGGATGCCAGCACCTGCTCAGGAAGCGGATCGGGGGAAGTAGACAGGTTGACGGTCAGGGTCTGGACGCCTGACAGGGAACTGTCGGCCACGTGCGGCAGCAGGATCCCGGTCAACGTGCCGGTGGCATTGGCACCGAATACCTGTCCATAGGGCTGTTCCAGTTGAATGATCCCGCCGCTATAGAACGGCAAAGGCTGCTGGTAGACGCCGTCATCCGCAGTCTGGATTTGCAGGTTGATCGGTCCTGGAATGTTCTGGAAGATCCATTCGGATGCTGCGATACGCGCCTCGGTGCGGGTATAGATGCCCATAAAGGCATACGCCCAGGCAGCGGTCAACAGCAGGACGACCCCGCCCAGGAAAACGGACAGGAGCCGGAACACCTTGGGAGGGCGTTCCTGTTCGGCAGTGCGTTTGCCCTTGTCCCATAGCCAGACCACCAGCCAGGCCGCCATCATCGCCAGGAGCGGATAGACGGGCAATTGGTAACGCATGGTCGGGTTGAACTGGAGCGACTGCCAGCCGAAATAGGCCGCCGTCCAGGACCAGAGCAGGAGGTGCTGACGCCATTCGCCGCGCAAGGAGCGCCAGGCCATCCACAGGAACCCGGCCCAGGCCAGGATGCCCAGCGGCAGGCCCAGTCCCCAGATGGTCAGGTTCTGGAAGGAATACAGGTGGGTACGGTTGGCCCACTGCAGGTTCCAGACCGGGTTCGCATTGGGGGTGGCCATGGCGCGCACCTCGGCAATATTCGCCAGCCATAGGGGATTCAGACTGAAGAAACCGTAGAAGGCATAGGGCTGGAAGACTCGGAACGACAGAATGGACGCCACGGCACCCACGATGACATACCCGGCAATCCTTGACCAATTGGGAGCAGGCTGGCCGGCCTCCCGGTCCTTGCGGGAACGCCAGTCACGCACGAAGAATGCCAGGGGGAGCACAACAGCCATCGGGACCGCGTTGAGCTTGGAAGCCACTGCCATGCCAAAGGCCATGCCAAAGAGCAGGCTGAAAACGAAATCGCGCTGCTTGATAAAACGCAAAGCGCGATATACAAAACGCGACCATGGATTGGAAAATTCGGGCTCATCCTGCTGATCGGGCAGCAAGCGCGGTTTGGCGCCAAAGGCCAGTTCGACCGCAAAGAAGATGGCCAGGAACATGAAAAAGACGGTGAAATTATCCGTAGTGTAGAAGTGCGACTGCTGGATCTGCATCACAGCCAAAGCCGAGAAAGTGGCCGCAAGCAGGGCCACACAGCGTTTGTAGATGCGCTTGACGATGAAATATAGCAGCGTGATCGTTCCCAGGTCAAAAATGGCGGAGATCTGCCGTCCCAAGAGTTTAACATCAATAATTGGGTGAAGTACCTCTGATAGATCGCGTCCAAAGAGTTGCTTTGTGCTCAGCGTGGCAATCGTACGATTGATAAGGTCCATTGTGCCGCGCACCAGCATGACCGGCAAATCGCCATATACATAGAAAGAATGACCACGATTATGCGGATTCAGCGGGGAACAGGCAGTATCGAAGTAGCCGCCCCACTCGGTGCAATCGTGATAGGCTTCAGGATAGGCCAATCTCCATGGCTGGTTGACGGAATTGGGCGCCGCGCCGATCTCATCCGCGGTAGACCCCAGTGGGGAAATATCGTACGCAACCGAAACAAAGAATGACTCATCCGGATGCTGGTGTTGAAGATCGCCCCAGTCACTGCCGGAAAAGCGCAGGAACGCTGCCGCAGCCAGGATCGGGATCAGCAGGAGATCGAGCAGCCAGGCAAAGGAACGCTTGGGTTTGGGACTGGTTTCTGTTTCTATTTCTATCGTCATGGCTATTCCTCGGTCATTGTTCCGGCGGGACAAAGAACTTCAAGAAGTCATGCCCGTCCGCACTGGAGTCGTATGTGGTCAAAACGCCCTGGGGATACAACGCTTCCAAGATGTCAAGCGATGCTTCATCTTCGGGCTTCAGGATAAAGAGCTTCGGCCCGCTTACATCCAGGCTTTGTTCGAACTGTTCAGGCCAGAGAGCAAAGTCACGGTTGGGGATGCCTGCCCATACGCCGGGAAGACGCGTGTCCACCCAGTAGGGATAGGGGACGATCCACACCGAATCGGTCGTTCCGTACGTTTCCTCGAACTGCTTGATGGCCTGTCCCATCTCGGATGAGTTCCACGCCCCGCTTTTGAACTGGGAAGCGTACTTGTTGAAGACCAGATCGTAGTTCTGGAAAGCGGAAACGGTCATCATTGACAGCACCAGGCCCGAGGTCACGACAGCCCCCCAGCGCCCGCTCCAACGCGACCGGATAGCGGTGATCAGTCCATCCAGGGCGATCGCCACGATCAGGAAGGTCGGTACGAGTGCGCCCCCGGCGCGGTTCAAGGCCGGATTCTCCCCCGGGTAGGCGAGAGAGAGAGTGGAAGGGAGTTGCAGCATGGGAATGGAAATCAACAGGAACAGGTCGAGCCAGTGCCGCCGCTTGATATAGCGCACAAGCACCCAGACGATGCCGATGATGAACAACCCGCCGGAGATCACATCCAGCGCCGGGCGGTGGGTCACAGAATGGACCCAGATCTCGCCATCATCCCAGTTGAACATCTTGGCGCTGTTCCACGAGTTGGACAGGAAAATTTCCCAGGCCGGGGCAGATAATTCTGTCTCCACCGTCCCCACGCGTGAGAACGCCCGGTAGCCGAAACTACCCGGGTTTTCCATCCAGTATCGCGCCAGCGGCAGGAAGATCACAAAGGAGGTCAGCGCCAGCAGCGCCAACCAGATCACGGCCTGTTTGCGCGCCCCTTGCGACTGCTTGTGCAACAGGTAGATCCCGAAAGCAGCCACCACTACGAACGGCAGGATGCGGATGGGGCTGTAGCCGTGCAGGCCGATCCCCAGGAACAGACCGGAAAGGATGAAATCATTGCGGTTGCGCGTCCGCAAGCCGCGGATGAGGTAGTAAAGCACCGGGGCAACGAACAGCGGATACAGGGGGAAGCGCAGACCAACGCGGGCGATCACGTTCGGCCAGTAGGCGATCCCGGCGAAGAACAGGGCCAGAAGGGCCACACGCCGCCCGCCGATCTCCTTGCCCAACAAATACATATAAGGGAGCGTTGCCAGCCCGCACAGCATGGTGCCGATCTTCAGGCTCAGGAACGACAGCCCGGTCTTGAACAGCCAGGCCACTGCCACGGTCAGGTACATCTGGATGGCTTCACGACCAGTGTTGCGTGGGAAGAAAATGCGCGTTTCCCCCTGAGTCACTTCATAGACATCCAGGATCTTTTCGGCATGGTCGCTGAACGGTTCGGCAGGTACGGTGTTGATGCGATAGACACGGAAAAAGATCACCAATCCCGCCACAGCCAGGATCAGGAGGCCCCAGCGGGTTGCCGTGATGGTCCATGAGTCACGGCCAAAGAAATCTGCTACACGCCGCAGAAAAGAGCGCTTATCCAGCGGGCGGTCGCTATCGTTGACATCAATGGTCAGCGTGGAAGTCGATGTAATTCCATGTGAATCCGCGAGAGTGTACGTAATGACTTCGCGTACGCCGCCTGGCGGCACATTGTCCCAAACCGGTGGAGTGTACGTATAGGCTCCATCCGGTCGAAGGGTCAGGGAGCCGCCATGACGGGTGGCAAACGGCACACCCAATTCGATCACCTTTTCGCCCTGGCTGGCTGAAACGACGCTCGTCTTTGCATCCGGGCGGGCATCATTGGCAAGAACATTCCCCTGAATCTCAGGCCCATTTTCCCTGGCCCGGCTCTTGTCTGGCCGGGCAAACGGTCTGGGCGACCAGAAAGCCCACAGGAACAGGGCGATACAAATGCCCCACAAGGTCAGGTTCAGCGGGGTGAACAGGTTGCCCTTGAAGAACCAGAAAGCCAGGAACATGAACGGGATCGACAAGACCAGCGGCAGGAAGCGAATGCGCAGCGTATCGGACCCGTTGCCGGTTTCCGGCAACTCGGCCGGTACCCACTCCTTGCGCAGGTAGGCCAGCACCAGCCACGCCAGCCCGATCCCATACAGGATCAAGCCGCGTCCCGGCGTGCGGGTGGGTGAAGGCTCGAACGCCCACTGTCCCAGCAGGATGAACAGCACCGCCAGCAGGGTGCGCCAGGGCCAATCCCGCAAACGCAATGCGGGGCGGGCGGGCTTTTCCACCACCGGTTGGGGGGTGGCCTGGGGCCGGGGCTGCGGCTTCATATTCGGGAGCGGCTCATCAGGGATGGCGATCTTCCCGCCGCGTTCCCAGAATTTCAACTTCGATTTGACGTAATCAAGGACACTGGGCTCTTCCATGTTCTCTCACCGCCTACGATTTTTTAGCTACGACCATAATACTCTCGCCCCAACGCATTGGCAAGAAGACCATCCCGGTGATGGCCTGAAAACCGCCCAGGGAACCGAAGACCAATTTCTGGATGATTTTCGGAATAAAACGAACATACGGCACATCCCAGAACCCATCGGCAAAGACGCGCCGGACCCGCAACCCGCTACTGCGGATCAGCGACAACCACTCCTCGGGCGGTTTCAGGGCAATATGCGTCGGGTCCTGGTAGCCGATCCAGCGTTCGCCCTTCCACGGTTTGAGCAGGGATGACAGGTTCGGGGTGGCCAGGATCATGGTCCCGCCGGGAGCCAGAACGCGCCCGATCTCAGCAATGGAACGCTCCGGGTGCGGGAGATGTTCCACCACATGCTTGATGATCACCACACCAAAAGTCCCATCCGCGAACGGAAGTTCCTCGGCGCTCGAAGCAACATGCTGCGAACCCGTTGCCACGTTCAAAGATTGTTTCAAAGCCCAGGGATTGATGTCTGCGGCGCAGGTCTCGAACGCATCTTCCAGTTGCCCCACCAGATGCCCCAGCCCGGAGCCGATCTCCAGCAGACGCGTGCCGCGTTTCCCGTAGCGCCGCGCCAGGATGGCGTAAAAGCGGTTCGACCACCAGTACTGGCTGTACCGGGCGAACGAAACATCTTTATAGGTATGGGTGGAAAAATAATTCTCGTCGAAAGGCATGGGGAAGTCCTGGAACAAAAAGCAAAAGGGTTGCTTGTTGTTCCTCGCTTTATTTTCTCCGGGCGATACAGAACGTGAACGTGCCATCCTCCACCGGTTCCGTGGAGGCATACCTGCGGACGAATTTCTCGGTCAACCATAGATTCCATTTAGACGGGGCCACGATCCAGCGCCCGGTCAGTTTACGCGCCACCAGGGAAGGCAGGCCGAAGTAGTGCCCCCACTCCAGCACACGCATGGCGGAAGGCGAAAAATAGTGCCACCATTTCACCAGCTTGAACCCGGCCTGCTCCAAACGCTTCTCCCAGATCTCCGGCCCGTCGGCGTGCGAGACGCGCGAGATGCGCCGGAACCATTCGGTATACCCCTTTCCCAGCACGCGGGAGATGGACAACTCGGAGAGATAGCGTTCGTTCGGCACGCAGAAGTAGAACGGTGCGCCCGGCTTGAGCACACGGGCCACATCCTTCAGCACCGCGTCGATGTGGGGGATGTGTTCCAGCACGGAGTTGCTGAACGCCGAGGCGAAATGCCCCTCTGCGAACGGGGCGAATGCGCCGTCCGCTTCGACGAGCATGTGGTAGGTCCCGCGCCGCCCGGCCTCGTGGATGGGACCATGCCAGGGGTCGAGGCCCACGTCGATCTTGCGGTCGAAGGTCAACTGGGCGAAATGACCATCGCCGCAGCCAACATCGAGGATGGGGGCCGGCAGATCGAAGGTCTGGTAATAGGAGGCTTCCACACCGCGCACCAGGGCGCGGAAGTAAGGCAGGTCACGCAGGTGAAGGTAGAGGTAATCTTTCATAGGTTTCCGCATAGGGGCACAATATATTATATTGTGCCCCTACCTCTTTAATCTCTCGAATAATTTTTCGTATTCCTGTGCCACGGTATCGGGGTCATACAACTTCGCCAGGGCAGCCGTATCGCAGCGGTATTTTTCTTTTTCGGCAAAAATCGCCAGCAACCCATCCGCCAGCGCGGACGAGTCGCCGATGGGCACGACTTTGCCCATCTCATGCATCTGCACGGGACGGCGCACGCCCGGCAGAGACGAGGCAACGCACGGCACATTGTGCATCATCGCTTCGACCTGCACCAACCCGAAGGCTTCGGTGGAATTAAGCGACGGCACGACAAGTGCGTCGAGGTTGGGATAGAAAGCGGTCATCTGCTGGGGATTGAGCACACCCAGAAACGTCCATTGACCTTTGGCCTGGTACTCGCGAATGCGCGGCATCAACCGGTCGGCGTACACCTGTTCGCTCAAAACGTTCTCGTACTGTCCGGCAAACAGAACTTGAGCCTGCGGATATTTTTCGAGCACTTTCGGGAAGGCATCCAGCAGGACCTCCACACCTTTTTCGGCGGCGAAACGAGCCGCCATGCCGATCACCGGGCGGAATTCACGCGTCCGATGGGCGGCGGCAAACTCGTCCGCCGCGCCGGGGAGGGGAGCCGGGAGCTCCACCGGCGGCAGGAAAGCCGTCAACTTGTGCTTGTAACGGGAAAGATAGGGCGAGTTATCAGCGTAATCCTGGGTATACGTGACGATGTGGTTGGACAGGATACCCGCCATATTGTTCTGGAAGTGCACCACCAGGTTAACGATGCGGTTGAACAGGCCAGCCGACAGGTGCAGGTCACAGTGATAGGTCAGGACGGCAGGTTTGCCAAACAACCGGGCACGGAGGGCCACGCCGGGAGCGTCGAACTGGGGCAGGTGGAGCTGCACCACATCATGCTGCGCCACCAGTTTGGTAGCCACCAGTCCGAAGGTCGGGGCGAGGACGCCCTTGCTGACGCGCAGCGCCACCGGTACGCGGATGACCTTCACGCCATCCATCGTCTCTTCCAGCGGCCGGGATTTGTCATATTGCGGGGTCATGACCTTAACCTGGTGGCCACGGCGAAC